>NZ_CAWUOL010000070.1:0-28546 GCF_963923915.1 Nodularia chucula CCY0103
AGATGCCAGAGGAGAACGAAATAATTACCGTACAGAACGTTTTAAATTTAACAATTATTTGTCCTCTTAACATTGCTTTATACATTTAGGTTTTGCCTCGCCCACCTACTTGTCTCTAAATATAGCAATCCTAAATGATTTATGAGAGTTCAACAAGGCTCAAATGCTTATTTTATAAGCATTTTTATCTACGGATTTTCTCACTATGGGGGTAGGATTGCTATATGTAATATAAAGTTTTGTAACAATATTGGAAATTTCTACTTTCAAAGATGAATCTCTTTCAGAGGCAGATTTGAGTGGTACTCCAATTAAGGGAGTTAACTTTTCTGTTGAAATACTAAAAAGTACAAAATTGGTAAATTTATGAAATTCAAAAAAACTATTTCTGGTTTATGCGTTGGTTTAGTGTTAATTTTTTCCTTTCCTAAGCCTGTAAAAGCTGAATTTCCCATAGAGGTGTTTCTTCAGATACTTGGGGTTATTGCTGCGACAGCTACGGTTTGGATTGCTATGGAAAGTGCTACACTTGCAGAACGTCATTCTACTACGGAGTCTCTTCTAAAACACTTAGAATTAGAAAAAAATGCTGAGTTCCCTATAAACGGTAAATGTGTAAGCCCTGACATAAAAAACGGAACAGTAAAAAAAGCCTGGCTTGTTTCTACTGATGACAAAAAAATCTCAGATATTATAGTTAAGGCTGAACTCTGTAAAGCAGGTGGTCAATCCAAAAATGGTAAATACGTCATTGGTGCTTTTATCAGTGAGTATCATGCTAAAAACTTTGCTAAAATAGTTAAATATAGAACAGAAAATGGAGTTAATGTATACGTTAGTGAGAAAGCCATAGAGTATTAATATGGCGTAAATATA
The DNA here is from genome assembly GCF_963923915.1 of Nodularia chucula CCY0103. NCBI lineage: Bacteria > Bacillati > Cyanobacteriota > Cyanophyceae > Nostocales > Nodulariaceae > Nodularia > Nodularia chucula. Next base: position 877 of record NZ_CAWUOL010000070.1, read on the forward strand.
ACGAAGCTCTTACCATAAGCAAAATAGCCTGAAACTCTTTTAAAAGAAGGCTTTGTAGCAATCTTTGGCTGATCCTAATAAAGAGTATTTAGATATTCTTTGGTCTTATGGTGAGGCTGTGTCCATCATCAACATTTATAACTATCCAGTTTTCAGTAGGTGGTAGGATACTGGTGTCATACCCTACCACAGCTAGGCTGACAAACGCTAGTAATGTTACGTGATGGTTGATCATTATTATGTGCAGTATCCGTTGATAAGAATTAATAGACACTTTCACCTTGTTTGACTGTCTTAATAGATGCTAGGTTTAAATAGGTTATCTCTGTAATGATTATTGGTAAGAGTTCAGCTTGTTGTGGAACTGTGGCTGACTCCAGGACTACTTTCAGACAACCCTGTTTAATCGAGACTTTGGGAATGTCTGGGAAGTTTAAGGATTGGTTAAGGAAATGAGCGATCGCATCTGTATCACCCTGCTTTGCAAGTTCTATAATATTGGGATATGTCATTTTCTGTAGTGGTGAGAAGTTTTCTGATAACCTTCTTTAAGTATTCCCATCCAACAGCTGATAATACTAGTAATGAAAGAAATGACTAGAACGATTTCTCTAACTAAATTTCTCGCTTAAATTCAATCCTACTCATCCCCCTAGAAGAGAACGCACCCATTGCCGAAAAGCTCGCCGCGCTGTACTAGCACCCTCTATCTCGCTCAACTTCAAAAATTGCAAAATACCCTCAACTACAGGTAAATCTCCAAAAGTGGGGCTATTTTCTACCTGCACATACTCACCTTCACGTAACAGAAAAATCTGCAATTGACTATCCGCATAAGACCAAAGTTCAGGAACACCCAACGCCACATAAGCTGAAAGTTGAGTCTTTGAGGTTACGTCTATTTCAATTGCTAAATCTGGAGGCGGATCAACTGATAAATTCAGCCGATTTTTACCGATCATTTGTGCTGCATTTTGAATATAAAAACAATCATCTGGTTCTAAACCTGCGGCCATTTCTTGACGCTTAAATGTGGTTGAACCATAAGGTTCCCAGTCTATTTCTAATTCATCAAGCAAAATTTTCACAAATTCGCCAATTATTATCTTAGCTTTTTCATGTTCTGGCAACGGCATCCTAATTTCTAACACTCCCTGATAGTAAGCAACTCGCGCACCGCGATGTTCTCCTAATTCTTCTAAAATTGCTTCAAATTCTTCCCAATTAATCTCGCGTAATATTAAACATTGTCCTGGTTGAACATCAATTTGGCGCAGTTGTAGTGTAACCACCGTTGTTCCTCCGTATCGTTTGCTGTTTAGGTTTGAGTTTCACTCTCTGAAACCCTGAAGTCTGCACTGGTAGATAAAACCCAATCTATAATTAATATTTTGACGTTGAATCGATTCGTGAACAATAAGAATTTGAGCTACTGATATAAAAAAAAGTAATACATAACATACGTAACTATCAATCATTAGCGATCGCTCACGTCACCATCACCAAAATGAATCTGGGGATCGCTTGCTGTATTCTTCACGATTTGTTACAAAAGTATAAAGAACTTCTAGAGATCCAAAACTTCATGTTCGGCGGACTTACTGGTTTAAAAGATTCTCAAAGCACAGATTGGGGAGAGCGAATGCTCAATACAGTCGCCAGCCAAACGATTCGCCACTTGTTTACCCAAAGCAAGTCAGTAGAAGTCTTTGTGCGCTGCTATCCCTCCAGCAAACTGTTGCAAGGCAGCATTGATAGCTTTAAGATGAGCGGTACTGGCTTGGTGATTCGTAAAGATTTTTTGGTCGAGGAAATGTCCTTTGAAACCGATGCGGTTGCTATTGACTTCGGTGCAGTTCTGAGTGGTAAGCTCAATCTCAAACAAACCACCCAAGCGATCGCGCACGTAGTATTATCAGAAGCGGGGATTAACCAAGCCTTTAATGCTCAACTGGTAACACAGCATCTAGTGAACCTGACAGCACCTTCCTTAACAGCAATATCCGGCGGTCAACCAGTTTCCTTTACCGATATTCAAGTAGAACTGTTAACGGATAATTGTCTCCGGATTTTAGCTAAAGCAGATTTAAATAATGGTGAAATTGTCCCACTCCAGATGGTGATGACTGTAGCTGTGGAAAGAAGACGGCGGATTTCTTTCCAAAACCCCCAAATTGAACTGGAATCAGTACCCGAAGCACAACGGGAAGTTTCCCAAAGTTTAAGTATGGCTCTGGCGGAAATTTTAGATAATATGGTTGATTTGGATCGCTTTGACCTTGATGGTGTGAAAATGCGATTGAATCGTTTAGAAACTGAAGGGAAAAGGTTAATTTTTAGTGGATATGCGGAAATAGAACGTATTCCCCGTAACGCTTAAACCAGTTATCAGTGAGCAAGGTGGATTGTGGAAGATTTAGTTAACAGTCAACAGTTATGTGTCTTAATTGATAACTGGATATAGTGGAGGACTTAAAACCAATTATTTCTTTTGATTGATAACTGTCAACTGTTAACTGATAACTGTTATCTTCCTACGCCTACATATTGGAAACCAGCGTTGATCATGGTTTCAGGATCTAAGAAGTTACGACCATCAATCATCACGGGATGGTTCATTAGTTTTGCCATTTTAGCGTACTCTAGACTGCTAAACTGCTGCCATTCGGTGACTAATACTAAAGCGTCGCAACCATCAGCTAGCCTTTCCGCATCGGTTTCCACTAACACGCCAGTTAAACCATGACGTAAACCTGTTTGGGAAACAATGGGGTCGTAGGCTTTGACTTTAGCTCCTAGTCGGTTAAGCTGCTCAATGAGGTTGAGTGCTGGCGCATCGCGCATATCATCGGTATCTGGTTTGAAGGTTAAACCCAGAAGTCCCACTGTTTTACCTTTGAGAATTTTGAGAACTTGTTGCAGTTTTTCTAAAGCAATTAAGCGTTGGCGCTCGTTGACACTAACAGCAGCTTTCATAATTTGGGCTTCATAGCCATAGTCTTCGGCTGTGTGAATCAGTGCGGAGACATCTTTGGGGAAGCAGGAACCACCCCAACCAATACCAGCGTTTAAAAATTTGTTACCTATGCGGGAATCTAAACCAATACCTTTTGCTACTTGGGTAACGTCCGCACCGACGCGATCGCAAATATTCGCTACTTCGTTAATAAAGCTAATTTTGGTGGCTAAAAAGGCGTTAGCAGCGTATTTGATCATCTCTGCGGAACTCAGGTCTGTAGATAATACAGGTACTGGGGGTAAAAATTTATCAGCAGCATATTGACGTTCGACAATAGGTGTATAGAGTTCTTTCATTAAGGCGATCGCCTTTTGACTATTACCACCTAAAACGATGCGATCTGGGTTAAAGGTATCATACACCGCTGAACCTTCACGCAAAAACTCAGGATTACTGACTACATCGAATTGAGGTAAATTTTCCGGTAATTTTGGTTCAATGGGGACACGACCTGCTGGAACAAGGGTTTTTTGACGTTCCGCAATCCCATCCAAAACAATCATTCTTACCCAGTCACCAGAACCAATGGGGACCGTAGATTTATTCACAATTACCTTATAACCACCGTTGAGATTTTCGCCAATCCCACGGGCGACAGCTTCCACATAGCGGGTATCACTTTCGCCAGTAGGTAAAGGTGGTGTTCCCACAGCAATAAACAGCACTTCCCCGTGGGCAACTCCGGCGGCAATATCTGTAGTAAAATGAATTTTCTCGGCTTTAATAGCAGCCTGCATAATCTCTGAAAGTCCCGGCTCAAAAATGGGGGACTGCCCAGATTTCATTAATTTGACTTTTTCTTCATTATTATCGACGCAAATCACATCATGGCCGATGTGAGCCAAGCAAGCACCTGTAACCAAACCAACGTAGCCAGTACCAATGACGCAAACACGCATTTAGTTTAAATCCTCATTCTTTAAAGGTTAGCTTTTACAAAAATAGTTGTCATATTTGACACTTATGTTTCACTGGTAAGACCAGTCAAAAGAAGCAGGGGAGCAGGGAGCAGAGAGCAAGGGAGAAGACCCAAACGGAGCTTGTACCCCTTCCCCTATACTTCTTCAGTAACTATGGCACAGGCTACTAGATCAACCTGGACAAATATTCCCAGCAGTGTTTATGAATACCGCTAAATCTCAATTCTAAGTATGAGCTTTTATGACTTCGCCTTTCGTGTGGGTTTGGCGATCGCGGAAATCTGCTACTGTGAGTTTTAAACCTTCTTGTAGGGGAATCGTCGGTTCCCAATTTAATAAAGTTTTAGCTTTAGTAATATCAGGTTGACGACGACGGGGATCATCAGAAGGAAGTGGCTCAAACTTAATTTTCGCGTCCGGGTTGACCATATTTTGCACAGCTTCAGCCAATTCCAAAATGGTGTATTCTCCTGGATTCCCTAAATTCACAGGGCCAACATAGTCACCATTCATCAGGCGGATAAACCCTTCCACTAAGTCAGAAACATAACAAAAACTCCGAGTTTGGGAGCCATCACCGTACACAGTTAAAGGATTACCTTGTAAGGCTTGGACGATGAAATTACTCACCACCCGACCATCATTTTCCAACATTCTCGGCCCGTAGGTATTGAAAATTCGCGCTACGCGAATCTCAACTTTATTTTGTCTGTAGTAATCAAAGGCCAAAGTTTCGGCAATGCGTTTGCCTTCGTCGTAACATGAACGGATACCGATGGGATTAACGCTACCTCGATACTCTTCAGTTTGGGGATGAACTTCCGGATCACCGTAAACTTCGCTAGTGGAGGCTAAAAAGAACCTAGCCTTCACCCGTTTAGCTAACCCCAACATATTCAGTGTCCCCATAACGTTAGTTTTCACGGTTTTCACGGGGTTGTACTGATAATGTACTGGGGATGCAGGACAGGCTAAATGATAGATTTGATCTACTTCTAAGCGAATTGGTTCTGTGATATCGTGGCGGATGAGTTCAAAATTGGGATTATTAATCCATTTGAGGATATTGTTTTTATGACCTGTGTAAAAGTTATCTAAGCAAATAACTTCATGTCCTGCGGGGATTAATCTATCAATCAGATGGGAACCAATAAACCCAGCACCGCCTGTCACCAAAATTCTCATAGTTTCCCACTAACTTTATAAATAATTCTAGTTGCTGTCTAACTTTAAGTTAGAGTACCAAGTTTTGAGCCAAAAATATGTCTTGATCAATTGTAAGACAAGTTACATAACACGGTATCTTATATCCTCTCAGTATTGTTTAGTTTGGCTGATAATTCATCAAATCTTTAACCTAGTGATTTCACTCAATGTCTGTCAGGGGGAAAACAGCTAATTGTTGATTAAACAACCAGTGTCGGGGAGGAAATATCTGGGATAAAAATTTTCTTTTGACTGTCTTGAGGTTCTCCCAGCATGACAATAGAGCAGGTAAGTTGTCCCGCTAACTGGGTGGTCATATCGCTTATAGCTAACCCACCAACGTGGGAACGATTCCGGATAAAAGGTAATACTACTAAATCATATAATCTGGCAGCCTGTAAAATTGCTTGGACAGCATTTTCATGGGCGATAATTTGAATTTCAGGGGGATTGGCTAGGGCTAATGGAGAGATTAATTGGGTGAGGTGCGTTCGCTTGGCGGCGATTTGGGGGGAACTGCTACGGCTATGACTGCGCCAACGCCGAGGTTCACTGTTGCACACATGAAGTACAGTCACTTGGGCTTGATTAGCCTCAGCCAGCATCTGAGCCAATTCTAAAGGTTGCAATGGTGATGCTGTTAAATTTTCTATGGGTACTAAGATCCGTTGGATTTTTTTAGGTGAGTCCACCAGGCGCGTCACTGCTACAGGACAATGAGCCGACCAAATGACGTTATCAATCACATTACCAAACAACCGCGCTCTGAAACCAGTGCGTTTACCCCAACCCATAAGAATTAAACTGGCTTGCTGTTCCCGAGCTGCTCTACTAATACCTAATGCAAATGCATCATCAATTCGCAGTAATGGTTCTGCTTCTACTCCTAATAATCGACTTTGGGCTGTGGCTTTTGCTAATAAACGTTGACTACGGCGTAGAGAAGCGTCTAACTGTGGTGCATCCATTTGGGCAGCAGCTGTGGCGATCGCCAATGGTACAATTTTACCATGAGATTGATCTGCTAATAATGCCGCCATTTCCATCAAATACTGCTGAGTTTGAGGATTATACAAAGGTACAACTATTGTCGGCGGATTCTCCTGAGTTTCTATACTCTCATCACAGACAGCAGCAGGTGATTCTGGAATTGCTAAGGCTACCAAAGCCCCCACCGTCTGATTACTCATCCATAGTCCTAACAGTGTCGTCACCAGCATTAACACCACCACACTGTTTAAAACAGCCTCTGGGAGCAAACCCGCCTGATATCCCACAAAAGTTGCTGCTAAGGTTGTACCCATTTGAGGTATTGATAGGGACCACATAGTTAGCATTTCTTCCCTGTTGTAGCGATACAGCACCTTTGTACAGAAAGCCGCAAGGAATTTGCTCATAATTAAACCAACTACAATCGCAATGGTTAATTCCAGAGTAGTGGTACTGCTAATCGCCGCCGGGAGGTCAATCATTAACCCAAAATTCACTAAGAAAATGGGAATAAATATCACACTACCAACAAATATCACCTTGTCTTTCAGTGGTCCTTCACCCACAGCTGTATTCACCGCCAAACCTGCTAAAAATCCGCCGACAATTGTGTCTACCCCAATAAATTGAGCGCCTACTACCCCCAGAAATACGGTAGATAAGACAAATAACAATTTATTCCCTTGATCATCTCCACATCGCCGGAAAAATTCTTTACCAGCCCAATCAAATCCCGCTAACATGATGATGGTGTAAACACCCAACCACATTAATATGGGTAGTAATTTATCTAGCCTAAATACCTCAGTGTCCTTGGTAGCTAGACAGACAGCTAAGACTAGCACAGCAGCAAGATTAGTAAAAACTGTCGCTCCCATTGTGACAGTCACGGCTTCATTCTTATTGATTACCCCCAGACGACAGAGAATAGGATATGCCACCAAGGTATGAGAAGCTAACAAAGAGCCAGTTAACAGCGCCCCATTCCAGCCTAAATCAAACATCTCTCCGATGAGGGTTCCCACGAGCAGGGGGAAAATAAAGGTGAGAATCCCAAATCCCAAGGAGCGTTGTTTTCGACGGCGGAAATGCTTGATTTCTACTTCTAAACCTGCTACAAACATCAAGTACAATAAGCCAATATCTGATAGCAAGCTGGGAATCGGTGATTCTGTGTGAAAGAAGTTCCAGCCTGATGGACCGAGTACCACCCCAGACAAGACTAAGCCGATTAATCCGGGTAGTCTCAGCCTCTCAAATAGAATGGGTATGACTAAGATCACCACTACCAATACAGCAAAGGCTACTATTGGTTCCTCTCTGAGAACTTGAGAAGTTGGTTCTAGGGCAAGAACTTGTGATATTAATTCCATAGGTTGGAGTTTAAAGGGCGAGAGGAGGGAGTAGGGAGTAGGCGGTTGCGATAAAAGCCACCTTGATAAAAATTAATAAAATTAAATTGATGTAATTAGATTTAGATGCCTATGGATGGATTTGACTTAAAATAAACCGTAGGCGATCGTAGTCATCTTTTAATAAAACGCTGAGAGTACGTCCAGCTTTAATTAACCATTGTCGGTCAGTTTTGCGTAATTGGTAAACATGGCGGATAGCTGCTGCTGTTAATGCTTCTACTGGCGCACCAGTTATAGTCAGCAACGTCCGTAAAAAATCAAGTTCTTCAGTGAATTTGACAATGGCTTCTGGTTCACATAAATAAACAGCTTGGTGAATTTGCGGTGGACGGGGTGGTAAATACTGATATATTCCTTGGTTCATCCCCAAACGCTGGGAGGAATTTTTAAACCCTACAATCACAGCCCGAAATTCAGTTTTCAACATGGCAAAAATTTGGGGTTGTTCTTCCCGTAAATCTTGTAGTGACAAACCCAGCGCTACAGCCCGATGTACTGAATCGATGGGCATGGTTGTAGCGTTATACAGTACGGCATAAATTTCATTGCCAGATTCTTCATCCACTGCACGTACCCAACTACCAAAAGGAGGCATGGGAGGAAAACTCAGGTCTTCTGGTTCCAAACATTGTGCTAAAAATTCGGTAGAAGTAGTTTCGATGACTTCGGCAATGTGACTGGGATGGCGATCGCCTGTGGCAAACTGTGGTAAAGGTAGACGCATCTTGGTTATTTTTCCTTGGTCATTAGATTTGTAGTAATTAGTCACCAGTTTTTTTACTGACTGAATGACTAATACTTCCTGCTTCAGGGCGGGGTGGAAATACTAATGACTATTCATCTATTTACCTTTACGTCCGGCTGTCAGTTCTACTGCTTCTAATTCTGAGAGGCGAAAGGTAATTAATTTATCCCAGTTTCCACCTTCAAAGAGTACAGCTACCTTGCCATCACTAATCCTTTGTACAAGTCCTTCGTAGCGATAATAAGTGTCTGCGGGATTTTTGACGCGAACTGTTGATCCAGGCAGAATCATGATGTTTACCCTCGCTGGTTTACTGTTTATAGCTTAATACTTATTATTAGTCTACAGTTAAGAGTCTCTAGTTCCTAGTGTTCTGGTTATTTGCTGAAGGGAGTAGGGAGTGTGGGGAGTGTGGGAGGTGTGGGAGCATGAGTAGGAAATATTGGATAAATTAGGAATACATTGCAAAAATAGAAGAATACTTCATAAATTTTAATAATGACCGGAACTACAGAGCAGCTGCCTTTAGCAACCTTAGAAAAATTGGTTTGGACTTGGCGGGACTATAAAATTCAATATACTGTCATGGGTAAAGGTCGCCCTTTGGTACTGGTGCATGGCTTTGGTGCTTCTATTGGACACTGGCGAAAAAATATCCCGGTTTTAGCCAACGCAGGCTATCGGGTTTTTGCTGTGGATCTTTTGGGCTTTGGTGGTTCGGATAAAGCACCAATTAATTACACTGTAGATGTGTGGGTAGAACTACTAAAGGATTTTTGGACAGAACACATCCAAGAACCTGCGGTATTTGTGGGTAATTCCATTGGCGCACTTATAAGCTTGATGGTGCTGGCTGAACATCCAGAAATTACGGCTGGTGGTGTTTTAATTAACTCGGCTGGTGGTTTGAGCCATCGTCCCCATGAGTTAAACCCACCTTTACGGCTAGTTATGGGAGCATTTAACAGATTTGTGCGATCGCCCATCACAGGTAAATTTGTGTATAACCGCATTCGCCAAAAATCTCAAATTCGTCGCACTCTATACCAAGTTTACCGTAACCGTGAAGCCGTCACAGATGAATTAATCGATATTCTTTATACTCCATCTTGTGACCCCGGAGCGCAGCAAGTTTTCGCTTCCATCCTCACAGCCCCTCCCGGACCAACTCCAGAGGAACTATTGCCCAAAATCACACGTCCTTTATTAGTAGTTTGGGGTGCTGATGATCCTTGGACACCAATTACCGGGGCGAAGATTTATGAACAGGCTTGTGAGAATGGCCAAGACATCAAGATTGTTCCCATTCCTAACGCTGGTCACTGTCCCCACGATGAAGTTCCAGATATTGTTAACGCCCAGATTATCGCTTGGTTGGCGCAAAAGCAATAGTTAAGCCTCCAGATGCCCCCTCTGGGCATCTAGCCTGTAGATAGATGCAACAACTATTTCCTTACGCATACAATGCATATTTGTGTCGGCTGAGTCATCATACTGGGTGAATATTTTTTAATTCCAGCTTGACAAAATCAAACTCAGATGGTGTGTGTAATGGAGCTTGATGTAGATAATCGAGAGGTAATTTGCCTCAGTCATTATCCTGATTTTTCCCAGTTAGGCTATAAAGTTATTAAACAACTAGGACGGAATCAGGTAGAGGGACGCATTACTTATCTGGCTCAGGTTTGTAACTCTCATCAACAGGTAGTCATTAAAGAGTTCAACTTTGCCAGTACGAGTGCTGATTTGTCAGGTTTGAAGACTTATGAACGTGAAATTCAAATCTTGCGACAACTTAATCATCCTCGCATCCCCCGCTACATAGGATCTTTTGCAACAGCAAATAATTTTTATTTAGTACAGGAGTATAAAAATGCTCCATCACTAGGTTTCCGCCGCAATTTTAACCAGGAAGAAATTCAAAAAATAGCGATATCAATTTTAGAGATTTTAGTTTATCTGCAACAACGAAAAGACCCCATTATTCATCGGGATATTAAGCCAGAAAACATCCTAGTTGATGAAGAACTCAATGCTTACTTAATTGATTTTGATCTGGCTAGATTAGAGAAAGCAAAAATGGTTCTGACTAGCTTCGCTTCTGGAACCCCAGGTTTTATGCCACCAGAGGAACAACTTGGTTATCCTCTTACCAAGGCTTCAGACCTGTATAGTTTAGGGGTGACACTGATTTGTTTACTGAGTAATACTCGTTCTATTGATATTTGTCAATTAATAGATCACAAGTATCGCTTTAGTTTCGACACAATTTTTCCCCAACTCAATCCACGTTTTAAATTGTGGTTAATGAAGTTGGTAGAATTTAAGTGTAGACACCGCTATGCTAATGCTTTTCTGGCTTTAAAAGCACTTGAGGAAATTTCTTTCACTTGTAACCATAGTAACATAGATACTTTAATTGCGGCAATCAAACTGAGAAAAAAAACAGATGTAATTTGCCTAGTCATGATGGGGATCATCGCAGCAACAATTACAACTTTGATAATTTCCGCCCCAGGACAGCAGATGGAATTTATGAAGTTGGGAGTAGGGAGTAGGGAACGAAACAGCCCTGGGGGTGCAGGGGGGAAAGATTGTTACTTCTCAATACCCAACTTGCACTGAGCGTAGTCGAAGTGTCCCCATTACCCAATGGCTAGTTCTAGCAAACCAGGGGGGGGAGTAATTTCAATGCGACGGGATTCTATATCTACCACGGGGGCGATCGCCTTAACAAAGGGTATTAAAAGACGCTTCTGGGATTTGGGCAGTGATGCTGCTTCCGGGACAGGTTCATCTGGCTGATGAAGTTGGACTTCTAATAAAAAATTACCAGCCGGAATTACATCTACCACCTTACCGACAAGTTCCCCAGACTCCTGCATGAATACCAACATTCCGATCAAATCGGTAACATGATATTCATCTTCGCCTAATTGGGGGCGATCGCTTGCGGGAACCATCAACTTATAATCACGCAAAGCCTCAGCATCATTGCGATTTTCCACCCCAGCCAAAGAAATTATACAAAGATTTTTCCCTTCCACATAACGTCCCGACAACAACTCCACAGGTTGGGGTTCCTGATCCCCAGGATGCCATAACCAACGAGTACCCGGAACCTCAAACCGTTCTGGAAAATCCGACTCCGGATAAACCCGTAACTCCCCAGCCAAACCTTGAGGAGCGACAATTTTCCCAATTTCCAACCATTCATCGGCATTGGGGACTGGGGACTGGGGACTGGGGACTGGGGACTGGGGACTACTACCATCTTGCTTCCCTTTCTTATCCATCTCCTTCTTCGCGCCCTTTGCGCCTTGGCGGTTCGTTTTCATAATCTTAACTACCACAACACATCCAAATTGAAACCCCCACGAATTACGAATTACTTACGCGCTGACAGCAGCACGCTGATAAACCCGTTCAGCCACCTGTGCCAAACGCTGCATTCCCGTCACAATTTCCGCATCACTACCAGTCAGACTAATGCGTAAACACTCATGCTTGTGCAACCATTCTTCCCGCAAACCAGGGAAAAACCCACTTCCAGGAACAACAATCACACCCACTTGCTTTAATTCCTGGTAAAATTCCCAATCAGTCATCGGTAAATCCTGTAGCCATAACCAAGCAAAAATCGCTCCTTCACCGCGATGGAGGAACCAAGGTAAATCCTTGGGCATTGCCGTATCTAGAGTATCTTCAAGTACAGTAAACTTTTTCTGATAAAAAGGACGAATCACTTCCTCAGCGATTTGGCCTAAAGCCCCAGAATTAATTGCAATAGCGGCAATCGCTTGACCATAGCGTGAGGGATGAATACACAAATTTGTCTGAAAGCACTCCAAGGCTTGGATTATGCCTTCATCACCAATGGCAACACCAATGCGTTCTCCAGGTAATCCCACCTTTGATAAACTCATGCAGTGCAAAATATTCTCACCGAACACGGGAGTCATTTCCGTAAAATTCAAAGCTGGGAAAGGAGGCGCATAAGCCGAATCAATTAATACAGGCACATTGAAAGGTGCAGCCAAAGCCGCAATTTTTTTCACTTCGTCATCAGAAAGCACATTACCAGTGGGGTTACAGGGACGAGAGAACAGGACGCAACCGGTGTTTTCTGAAATTGATAGTTGGCTGAAATCTGGACGATATTTAAACCTGTGAGCGGCTGCATCAATATCTAAAGTTGGTTTATAGGCGATTAAGGCTTCTTGCTCTAAACAAACACCGCCATAGCCTGTATAGTCGGGGCTAAGAGGTAAAACAATTTGCTTGAGTTGTCCTTGATTTGTGTAACCGCCGAAGGCATTGGCAGCGTAGAAGTAGAGGCTTTGACTACCGGGTGTAATTAAGATATTGCGATCGCTCAAGTTTAAACCATAGCGTTTGTTGAAGTCATTGGCGATCGCCTCAATCAACGGAGGATAACCCTGACTAGAACCATAACGACAAACCACCTCACCATACTCAGAACCAGCCAACAATTCCGCCGTACAGTCCCGCCACAACTGTTCCACCTCCGGCAAAATCAACGGGTTCCCAGCGCTCAAATTCATAAATTCTTGCCCCGCCCCAGCTTTTAACGTTTCTACAATGTCCTTCATAATCGCTCTTACACCAGTCAGGTTAGACATTTGAGCGCCAATTTTAGTGAGGGCAGGGTTCATAAGCTTTGTAACAATAAAGATTAGGTTGAATTGACAAAATGATGAGTTTATGTATGGCGGAGCGATATCATCGTCCAGGTTTGCCGCCTGTAACTAATGTACCAATATCATTGGAAAAAGCAATTCTATAGTTAATTGATATAAACTCATATCAGCCCATTGATCCGACATTTATACAGGAAGGCTAATTGTGGAAGTTAAAGCAGCAGTCGCTTACGGCGCGGGTAAGCCGTTAACTATAGAAACCGTAGAATTATCCCCCCCACGGGAGAGGGAAGTTTTAATTGAAATTAAAGCCTCTGGAGTTTGCCATACCGATGCTTACACTCTTTCCGGTAACGACCCCGAAGGTTTATTTCCCACAATTTTAGGACACGAAGGAGCGGGGGTAGTAGTAGAAGTTGGTGCAGGTGTCACAAGTCTCAAACCAGGGGATCATGTTATTCCTCTGTACACTCCAGAATGCCGACAGTGTGAATATTGCTTAAGCATGAAAACCAACCTTTGTCAAGCTATTCGCGTCACTCAAGGGCGAGGTGTCATGCCCGATGGCACGAGTCGCTTTAGCATTGGTGGAGAAATGCTACATCACTACATGGGGACATCCACTTTTGCTAATTACACCGTGTTACCAGAAATTGCCGTTGCCAAAATCCGCCCAGATGCCCCCTTTGATAAAGTTTGTTATATCGGCTGTGGTGTAACTACTGGTATCGGTGCAGTTATTAATACAGCCAAAGTGGAGCCAGGCGCAAACGTCGTGGTTTTTGGCTTAGGCGGTATTGGTTTGAATGTCATCCAAGGGGCGCGGATGGTGGGAGCGAATATGATTGTCGGGGTAGATATTAATCCCAGCAAACGCGCTTTAGCCGAAAAATTTGGGATGACACACTTTGTCAATCCCCAAGAAGTTGAGGGTGATTTAGTTCCTTATTTAGTGGACTTAACCAAAGGCGGTGCTGATTATAGTTTTGAATGTATTGGTAATGTGAATGTGATGCGTCAAGCCTTAGAATGCTGTCATAAAGGTTGGGGCGTGAGTGTCGTGATTGGTGTCGCTGGTGCAGGACAGGAAATCAGGACTCGTCCGTTTCAATTAGTAACTGGACGCGTTTGGAAAGGTTCAGCATTTGGTGGCGCGAGAGGGCGTACCGATGTACCGAAAATTGTAGATTGGTATATGGATGGGAAAATCAATATTGATGATTTAATTACTCATGTCATGCCCATTGAGGAAATTAATACAGCTTTTGATTTAATGCACAAAGGCGAATCCATCCGCAGCGTCGTGACGTTTTAATTGTCTGGTTCAAGTTCGATAAAATTGGGGAATATTCACCTTGTAGAGATGCGATCTATCGCATCTTTTCACAAATGCAGACACCACAAACTGGAGAAACAGCAGCTAACCTTTATGAAACGGACTTTTACGCTTGGACTCAACAACAATCTCAACTGCTGCGGGGACAGGAATGGAAACACCTTGATTTGCCCAATTTAATTGAGGAAATCGAAGCTTTGGGCAGAAAAGAACGTCAAGAACTACGAAATCGCCTCAGCATTTTAATTGCACATTTACTCAAATGGGAATTTCAAGCAGCAAAACGTAGTCGTAGTTGGTTAAATACAATTCGCATCCAGCGACTAGATACGTGGGAATTGCTAGAAGAAAACCCTAGTCTCCAAGCATACCTGCAAGAAATTCTTCCTAAAGCCTACATGAAAACGATCGCCTTAGCAATTGGAGAAACAAACTTACCAACGAAAACATTTCCCTCAGATTGTCCTTATACCTTAGAACAAATTCTGAGCGATCGCTATTATCCAGGTGAAGCTACAAATATAGAGTATTAATTTTACTCAACACTCAGCTAGGAAGCACTCACAAATGCAGACACCACAAACCGGAGAAACAGCAGCCAACCTTTATGAAACGGACTTTTACGCATGGACTCAACAACAATCTCAACTGCTGCGGGGAAATGAGTGGAATCACCTTGATTTGCCCAATTTAATTGAGGAAATCGAAGCCTTGGGCAGAAAAGAACGTCAAGAACTACGAAATCGCCTCAGTATTTTGATCGCACATTTACTTAAGTGGGAATTTCAACCAGGGAAACGTAGTCGTAGTTGGTTAGCAACTATGCGAGTGCAACGGCGAGATATTCTCCAGTTACTCAGGGAAAATCCGAGTTTGAAACCTTATTTAGAAGAGGCACTTCCAGAAGCATATCAAAATGCTAGAGATTTAGCATCAGGTGAAACCAATTTACCATTATCGACTTTTCCCCAGCAATGTTTGTATGCTTTTACAGAAGTGATGAGCGATCGCTATTATCCAGGTGAAGCTACAAATGATGATTTGATGGAATAATAGTCTAAAACTCTATCAATCATGACCAATATTCATCTGATATCAGCATATAAAAGCTTTGGCGGCCAAGTGGGCTTTTACTCTCATACTTCCTCAACCTGTAACTGTGAAATGCGCTTCGCTGTTTATCAACCACCCCAAGCCACACAGCAACCAGTACCCGTCCTCTATTTCCTTTCTGGCTTAACTTGTACAGAAGAGAATTTTATCGTCAAAGCAGGGGCGCAACGCTACGCAGCTGAATATGGCTTAATGTTAGTCGCACCAGATACCAGCCCCAGAAATACAGGTATTGCAGGTGAAAATCAAGATTGGGATTTTGGTACAGGTGCAGGTTTTTATGTTGACGCTACAGAGGAACCTTGGCATCAGTATTACCAAATGTATAGTTATATTGTTGAGGAATTACCAGCGATAATTGCGGCTAACTTCCGGATAAAATCTGATAAACAAGGTATTTTTGGTCATTCAATGGGGGGACATGGGGCGTTAGTTTGTGCCATCCGAAACCCACAAATATATCAATCAGTCTCAGCTTTCGCACCCATATCTGCACCAATGGGCTGTCCTTGGGGTCAAAAAGCCTTCAGTGGTTATTTAGGTAATAATCAAGAAAAGTGGCTTAATTATGATGCCAGTAAATTAATTCAGCAACTAGGATATCACAGTCCCATTCTCATTGATCAAGGTACGGCTGACCAATTTTTAACTACACAATTATTCCCAGAAGCCTTTAAGCAAGCGTGTAAATCCGTAAATCAGCCTTTAAATTTACGTTACCAATCAGGCTACGACCACAGCTATTATTTTATCGCTAGTTTTATAGCAGATCATATCCGCCATCATGCCAACACCTTGTGTTACTGAAACTGGGGATTGGGGACTGGGGACTGGGGACTGGGGATTGGGGACTGGGGACTGGGTACTGGGTACTAGA
The DNA here is from genome assembly GCF_963923915.1 of Nodularia chucula CCY0103. NCBI lineage: Bacteria > Bacillati > Cyanobacteriota > Cyanophyceae > Nostocales > Nodulariaceae > Nodularia > Nodularia chucula. Next base: position 17,159 of record NZ_CAWUOL010000070.1, read on the forward strand.
AACTAAAAATCTTTCTCCCCACACTCTCCACACTCCACTTCCTATACCAACCATGAAAAATACCCCGTTCATATCATGGGTGAACGAGGTATGGATAGGAGTAAATCAACAAGGACTTATGATTCAACTTGTCCCCTTTGCGAGAAGAAGGGATTCTGAGACTACTACAGAAAATCTAGTAGTAATCTTCAATTCATAGAGCATAGTTAACAAGTCAATGCTCTTGAAGTGTAGTAAACCTTGGACTATTAAGCCCACAAGTCTTTTACAACCAATACTTTAACAAAGATAATTTCATAAATCTTGCCAATTTGGCGTTTTTTTATCCTAGACTCAGCCAGGTATCAAATTCTCAATTTTTCTTGCTGGTTATCGGCACAAAACTGAATAACATAACGTCAACTGGCCTATAAACTCGCTGTGTAATATGAGTATAGGTGCGTACTACAAGAAACAGACTCTACTGATGTAATTCCGTCTAGTCAGGCGGAAAAATAGAAATATAATTTAGCTCCCCGTGGGGTGAAAGTACCAAAAGCATTAATTTATACCAGTTTTATAACTAAACCAATTACCCAGCAAACAGAAAATGTCTCCACTCGGTGTCGCTACCAGTCACTCAAAGCAGATCCTAGAAATAGGAGCAGCACAACTCTGGCTGTTATTGGTAGGAGTAAATAAATACCAAGATCAGAGACTACCCCCACTGCGCTACTCAGCTGTTGACTGTCAGGGTTTAGCCGCAGCTTTAGCCGACGCAACGCAAGAATTTCCTCACACCGAAGAGAGGGTTTACCACGATTTAACTTCTCAGCTGCCGACTCTCTCTACAGTACGTGCTAGCTTACGCCAAATTTCTGCCACTGCTCAACCACAAGACACAATTTTATTTTATTTTTCTGGACATGGGATGTTAGAAGCGGAATCCCAAGCAGCATTTTTGTGTTTAGCAGATACTCAAACAGATGATTTACTGAATACAGGTTTAGGTTTACAGGAAATTTTGCAGCAGTTGGAAAATAGTCAGGCGCAGACTCAGTTAGTGTGGTTAGATGCTTGTCATAGTGGTAGCCTGACATTCCGGGGTACTAGAAGTGAGATAATTACACCAACTTTATCCAACCCCACATCCCAGATGGTGGAATTATTACGCCACAGAGCAAAACAGAGTAAAGGATTCTATGCTTTACTTTCCTGTGATAATCATCAACAATCTTGGGAATTTCCCGAATTGGGACATGGCGTATTTACTTATTATTTAATGCGTGGGTTGCGTGGTGAAGCGGCTGATTCCCAAGGTGTGATTGATGCTGATGGACTTTATAGATATGTTTATCATCAAACCCGCCAATATATTGAGCAAACTAATCAGCAATTACGCCTGATTAATCAGCAAAATAAAAGTAGAGGCGATAGTAATTTATATTCCGAATATCCCCAGCAAACGCCGAAGCGCATTGTGGAAGGAGTCGGGGAAGTGATTTTGGGTTTAAAACCAGCCCTGGTAAAATCCTCTTCTGTCCGACAAGCATTAATATTAGAAGGGTTAGCGACTAATCAAACTACCCTGGCTGTGAGTAAATTATTACGGGGTGTGGGTGGTTTTGAGTTAGAGTATTGGACTCCCTCGGTAAAAGCTAGCACTCAGGATTTGCACTCTACTATTCAGGCTTGTTTACAAACTACAGAATCACCACTGCAAAATCACCCCAGAATTTTTGCTACAGTCCTGTTATATTTACGTGGACGACTGGAGGAAACAGAAGCGGGTGAACCGACTTTAGTTTTAGCCGAAAATATCCGTCTCAGTCGTTCGTGGTTAAGACAGCAACTCAGGCATTCCACTTATGCTCAACAAATTATCATTTTAGATTGTCCTGTGGCTAGTGACTATCCACCTCTACAAGATTGGGTGGAAGATTTACAACTAGGATTTGAGCAAGGGCAATGTATAATTGCAGCTGCTTCACCAAAAAACCATCCTGAACAATTTGCCCAAGCTTTACTCTCTAATTTAGAAGCAGCACCGCCCCAAGGTAGTCTATCAGCTGCGGCTTGGATTACCCAATTGCAATTATTTTGTCACAATGAATTACCTCTACATATCTGGCTATCTGGTACACAGGGCGTAATTGAAGTGATCCCGGCTAATTCGGGGATTCACTCAGCCGCAGCTATTGATTTAGGGCTTTGTCCTTACCGGGGATTACAGGCTTTCGGTGAAGAGGATGCCCAGTATTTTTACGGTAGAGAGGTTGTTGTTCAGCAACTAATTAGTGATTTGGCGCAGAAGTCATTTATTGCCGTTGTGGGGGCTTCTGGTAGTGGAAAATCTTCTGTGGTACAGGCGGGATTAATGGCGCAATTGCGTCAGGGGAAGGGCGCGGACTGGTGGATGAGAAGTTTTCGCCCTGGTGCAAATCCTCTGCAAGCTCTATCACGGCGCTTAGTGGATAGCGGTACGGAAAAGGAACAGGCGTATCAGCAAGTACAACTAGAAGGGATGTTGTATCAGGGGGTAGAGGGGTTTGTCCATTGGATAGGTGAGAGGCCAGAACCAATGGTAGTTTTGGTTGTGGATCAGTTTGAGGAATTATTTACGGCTGCATCCTGTGAAGATAGACAACGTTTTTTAGAAGTTGTTTTAGGGGCGCTGGAATGTGTCCCAGAAAAGTTGAAGTTAATTGTGACTTTGCGGGCTGATTTTATCGCTCCCTGTTTAGAAGTTCCTAGATTGGTGCGGTGGTTGCAGGAGTCGAGTGTGCTGTTACCTCCCTGTTTGAGTGAGGAAGAGTATCGCCGGATGATGATTAATCCGGCTGAACAAGTTGGTTTAACTGTGGAGGGGGAATTGGTGGAGGTGCTGATGCAGGAGTTACATGATTCTCCTGGGGATTTACCTTTATTAGAATTTGTTCTGGAACAGTTGTGGGAATACCGTGAAAATGGTGTGATGACTTTACAAGCGTACCAACAGCATTTGGGGGGAATTAAAGGGGCGCTGGAAACTAAGGCACAATCACTTTACAACAGTTTAGACCCGGAGGCTCAGGAGTGCGCCCGATGGATTTTTCTGTCGCTGACTCAGTTGGGTGAGGGTACGGAAGATACTCGGCGACGGGTACTGAAATCTGATTTGATTGTGCAGAAGTATCCGGTGGCTTTGGTGGAAAGGACTTTACAGGTGTTGGTTGCTGCTAAGTTGGTGGTGGTGAATGTAGGGGAGGATGCACCTGGGTTTGGGGAAATTCGGGGAGCAGGGAGCAGAGGGGAAGATGATGATTTGTTGGGACTATCTTATTTTTCATCTCCTGGTTCTTCTTCTGTGACTATAGAGGTAGCCCATGAGGTGTTGATTCGCTATTGGTCAACTCTGCGTTGGTGGTTGGAGGAAAATCGGGCTTTGTTGCGATCGCACCGCCAAGTTGCCCAAGCCGCAGCTTTATGGAAAAATAGTGGTGAGGAACCAGACTTTTTATTACAAGGTGTCCGCCTGGCGGAAGCGGAAGAAATATATATCAATTACACTGATCAAGTCTCTGTTGATGTTCAACGTTTTATTCAAGCCTGTTTAATAGAACGACAACGCCAACAACAAACCGCAAAAAATCAACTCAGAAAAGCTCAAAGAACTGTGGGAATTATGAGTATTTTGGGACTGACTGCTTTTGGGTTGGCGGTTTTAACTTACCAACAAACTCAAAAAGCTCAGTTACGAGAAATACAAGCTTTAAATTCCCTCTCAGAAAATTTTCTGCTTTCTCATAACCACTTAGAAGCGTTAGTAACTAGCCTCAAGGCAGGTCGAGAAGTACAAAAACATACATTTGGAATCCCTAGAAATATCCAATCTCAAACTGCAACTATCCTACAACAGGCAGTTTATGGAACTCAAGAACGTAACCGCTTAACTCATAATTCTTGGGTGACAAGTGTGCGTTTTTCACCGGATGGTCAAGTATTAGCTGCTGCTTATGCCGACAATAGCATTAAACTTTGGAATGGTGATGGTAGTTTAATTGCAACTCTCACAGACCATACAGATAGTGTAAATAGTGTTAATTTTTCACCGGATGGTCAAATTTTAGCTTCTGCTAGCAATGATAATACTGTGAAACTCTGGAGTCGTGAGGGTAAGTTACTCAAAACTCTCACAGGTCATATTCATGGTGTGAATAGTGTGAGTTTTTCACCAGATGGTCAAATTTTAGCCACTGGTAGCAATGATAATACTGTGAAACTCTGGAATCTTGAGGGCAAGTTACTGGTAAATTTGATTGAACATAGCCGCAGTATAAATAGGGTGGATTTTTCACCAGATGGTGATACTATTGCTTCAGCTAGCGATGATGGCACGGTGAAACTTTGGAATTTAGATGGTCGGTTGTTATCAACTTTGCCTGCTAGTATGAGAGAAATTTTGGATGTCACCTTTAGCCCAAATGGACAAACCATTGCTTCTACAAGTGCGGATAATACTATTAAACTTTGGAGTCTTGACGGAAATTTGCTCAGAACTATAGAAGGACATGGTGGTGGTGTCTGGGAGGTGCAGTTTTCTCCTGATGGTAAAATGATGGCTTCGGCTAGCGCTGATCAAACTATTAAACTTTGGACTAGTGACGGTAACTTGTTAGGGACTTTGCAAGGACATAGCCATGAGGTGAATAGTTTAAGTTTTAGCCCTGATGGTCAGAGATTAGCTTCAGCTAGTGATGATCAAACTATCCGATTATGGAAACTAGAAAGAAATTTACCGCAAACTTTCTCTGGACATCAGGGGAGTGTGAATGATGTCCGTTTTAGCCCTGATGGAAGTCATATTTTTTCCTTGAGTTCTGACCAAACTATGAAGCAATGGGGTTTAGATGGTGAGTTAATTAATACTCTACCTTCCCCTAAAGAGGATGTGACTAGCATTAGTTTTACTCATGATGACAATATGGTAGCTTTGGGTAGTGCAGACCAAACTATCGAACTTCGCCAAAGAGATGGGACTTTGCTGCATACTCTGGAGGGTCATAAACATTGGGTAACGAGTCTGAGTTTTAGCCCTGATGATCAAATTCTGGCTTCTGCTAGCGGGGATAAGACTATTAAACTCTGGAGTCGTGACGGTGGCTTGTTGCACACTCTTTCAGGTCATAATGGTTGGGTAACTAATATTAAATTCAGCCCTGACGGTAAAACTATTGCTTCGGCTAGTGCGGATAAATCTATTAAACTCTGGAGTCGTGATGGTCGTCTGCTGAGAACTTTATCTGGACATAGCGCTAGTATCTGGGGGATTAATTTTTCTCCTGATGGGAAAACTATTGCTTCGGCTAGTGATGATAAAACTGTGAGGCTTTGGAGTGTAGATGGTTCTCTACTGCAAACTTTCCAGGGTCATAGTGATTTGGTGATTAACGTAAGTTTTTCACCTGATGGAAAAATGCTGGCTTCTGCTAGTGATGACCATACTATCAAAATCTGGAATATTGGCAATGGGATTTTGATGAAAACTTTATCTGGACATCAGGGGGGTGTGAAAAGCGTGAGTTTTAGTCCTGATGGTAAGATTTTGGCTTCTGGGGGTCAGGATGCAACTATTAAACTGTGGAATCTGGAAGATATAGAGTTGCAAACATCAAACCTCAATCAGCTGCTGAATTATGCTTGCGATCGCCTGGGTAATTATCTGAAAACTAACCCTAATATTACTTCAGAAGAGTATCAACTTTGTTTTCGGAAAGAGTAGGGAGTGGGGAGTGTGGGGAGTGTGGGGAGTGTGGGGAGTGTGGGGAGTGTGGGGAGTGTAGGGAGTGTGGGGGAAGTGGGAAAAATTTGATTGCAGGTAATTAGTTGGACATAATACTACAATAAGAATTATGAACAAACGTTATTTTTTGCAGGGTAGTGCTGTATTAATTGGCGCTGCTGTTTTATCACGTAGTATCAATTGGGGTTCCGAAAACATGACAACTTCTAAAAGTGAATTTGCAATTACCAAACCTGAAGAAGAGTGGCGTAGTATTTTAACGCCGGAACAATTCCGGGTTTTAAGAAAACATGGTACTGAACCAGCTGGTAGTAGCGCACTGGATAAACAATATGAGGAGGGGACTTTTGTTTGTGCTGGCTGTGGACAAGCATTATTTACCTCTGATACTAAGTTTAACAGTGGTACTGGTTGGCCGAGCTTTTTTCAACCCATTGAAGGTGCGATCGCCGTTACTGTAGATCGGTCATTTTTTATGACTAGAACAGAAGTACATTGCAGCAACTGTGGGGGACATTTGGGTCATGTGTTTAATGATGGACCTGCACCCACTGGTAAGCGTTATTGCATGAACGGTGTTTCCATGAATTTTGTCCCCGCTTAATGTGAGGGACTGGGGATTGGGGATTGGGGACTGGGGATTGGGGATTGGGGATTGGGGATTGGGGATTGGGGATTGGGGATTGGGGACTGGAAACTAAAAATCTTTCCCCCTGCCTCTTCTCCCCTGCACCCTGCACCCTGCACCCTGCACCCTGCACCCTGCCTCTTTCCCTAGCCTGCGGAATTTTCCTGAGAAAATTTCTTGTGGACACTTTGACTATCTTCCCCATTAGCTGCAATGGCTGTCATTACATAGTTAATGGAGTCCTGGGAAAAGGGAATCCGCAGGTGAAAAGTCCCATCTGATTTGATTTTGATGGGTTTTCCGGCAATATTAACTACTGCACCTGGTTCTGTTGAACCGTGAATAATTAACTCGGTATCTGCAACAAACCAAAAATCGTTTTGTGGGCGATTGAAGACTCTAACTATTTCGGAACGGGCGATCATCTCCCAGCGATTGGCTTCATTCAGATAACCAAGTTCAATGATGTAGTCTTGATCTGTGGCGGCAATTGCTACATAGCGATCGCGTGTGATTTCGTCACATTCATATTGCTGTACTAGTTGGGGAGTTTGATAACTTAAGTCTACTCCTGTAACATTATACAACCGCAGATATAGTTGGGTGACACCCTTGTTATGCAGTATTTGCTTGTCGGTTACGGAAATATACCAACTTGCATAAGCCCATTTGGGTGTGCGAGATTTCAGCACAACACTACTTTCATGATTTGTCGGGGGTAAGTCGATAGATGTTGTGTCTTCTTCTACTTCTATGGGCAGATTTTCTGCTGTGGTGTCTTCTAGGGGGATACCAAAGACGCGAATCCTTTTAGAACGGGCAATTGTTACCCAGCGATCGCCGAAGGCGGGGCTTTGCCCATCGCCACTTGTGATGTAACCTATTTCCGCGATATAATCTCGGTCGCTTTGGGGAATAGCGATATATTTCTCTTCTATTCTTGATTCTAATTCATACTCATGTACTAGATGGGGAGTCTGATAACTCAAGTCTAAATCTGTGACATCATACAGCCGCAACCATAACTGAGAAATGCCGTTATTTTGCAAGGTTTCTTGACAACTTTGATCCAGATACCAAGTTGCATAAGCCCATTCTGCATTCCGGGGCTTGAGGACGATACTTTGCTCTCCATCTAGATTAATTACGGGGCTAACTGTGGTATCTTGCAGGGGTGTGGCAAAAACCCGAACTCTGGGAGAAGTGGCAATTGTTACCCAGCGTTCGCCGAAGGCGGGGCTTTGCCCATCGCCACTTGTGACATATCCTATTTCCGCTATATAATCACGGTCGGTTTGGCGAATGGCGATGTATTTATTTTCTATTCCCGACTCTAATTCATACTCCTGGACAAACTCCGGACTCTGATAACTCAAGTCTAAGTCTGTGACATCATACAGCCGCAACCATAACTGAGAAATGCCGTTATTTTGCAAGGTTTCTTGACAACATTCATCAATATACCAAGTTGTATAAGCCCATTCTGCGTTCCGGGGTTGCAGGACTACACTGCACTCTCCATCTAGATTTATTGCGTCTACTGGGGAATTTTCTACAGGTGTGGCAAAAACACAAATTCTAGAGGAAGCGGCAATTGTTACCCAGCGTTCGCCGAAGGCGGGGCTTTGCCCATCGCCATTAGTAACATAGCCTATTTCCGCCATATAATCGCGGTTGCAGTGAGGAATAGCGATATACAATTCTATTTCTGACTGAATTGGATACTCCTGCACCAACTCTGGATTTTGATAACTCAAGTCCACATCTGTGACATCATATAGCCGCAAACTTAACTGACAAATGCCGGCATTTTGCAAGGTTTCCTGACAACTTGACTCAATATACCAAGTGGCATAAACCCATTCTGGATTCCGTTCTTTCAGGACTAAACTGCACTCCCCATCCAGACTTATAGAGTCTACTGGGGGTTCTTTGAGGGGTGTGCTAAAGACTCTAATTCTAGAGGAAGCGGCAATTGTTACCCAGCGTTCGCCGAAGGCGGGGCTTTGCCCATCGCCATTAGTAACATAGCCTATTTCCGCCATATAATCGCGGTTGCAGTGAGGAATAGCAATATACAATTCTATTTCTGACTGAATCGGATACTCCTGCACCAACTCCGAATTTTGATAACTCAAGTCCACATCTGTGACATCGTACAACCGCAGACTTAACTGACAAATGCCGGCATTTTGTAAGGTTTCCTGTTGCTCAATATACCAAGTGGCATAAACCCATTCTGGATTCCGTTCTTTCAGGACTAGACTGCACTCCCCATCCAGATTTACTGCTTCTACCGGGGTTTCTACTGGAGGTGTGGCAAAAACTCGCACTGTAGCGGAACGGGTAATTGTGATCCAGCGTTCGCCGAAGGCGGGGCTTTGCCCATCGCCATTAGTAACATAGCCTATTTCCGCCATATAATCCCGATCGCATTGGGGAATAGCAATATACAGTTCTATTTCTGACTGAACTTGATACTCCTGCACCAGTTGGGGAGTTTGACAACTCAAGTCTATATTGGTGACATCATATAGGCGCACCCCTAGCTGACTAATGTTGTTGTTTTGTAATGCTTTCTGACAACTTTGATCCAGATACCAAGTTACATAAGCCCATTCTCCATTCCGGGGCTTGAGGACTATACTCCGTTCCCCCTCCAGATTAACCACTGGGCTAGGACTCTGAGATCCTGGATTTCCATTACTACCCGCGCCTAAAAAGGTAGAACTATCTGCAAAAATATCTTTTTCCTCTGGGGAATTAGACACTGGTTCAGCCGCATCTGCGATAGTGTTTAAAATTTCTTCCGAAATATCTGGCAGTGTGGAAGGTGAATCTGTCTCTTCATCATCCCACGGCTGTAACATGGTATCATCAGCCGTACTGACTGCTTTTGAATCATTCTGTTCTTCTATTCCAGCCCATAAATTAGTTCCACTGTCATCTGAAATAGTTTCCTCAACCTCCGGTTTCTCAGAGACAATGGGTACTTGGGGGTAGGGAACATTCACTAGAGATGCTGGTGCTTCCATATCCCAAGGTGACTCATTACCATTACCGTTGAGGTTTTGTTTGTCGTCAAATATGAATCCCAGTTCATCCCCAGTACCTGCTGTTAAAGATTCCTCAGCAGAACCCCCATCGGGATCATGATCTTCCCCAGAGGGTTGGGTTTCCTGTGCTGCTTTGTTTTTACCCTTTGCCGACAGGCGCGATCGCAACAACCAGATTAGTAAGAGAACTATTACCCCCACAGGTAACAAAAGCCACCAAAGAGGGATATCATCGGGAATTAAGGGAGTTTCTGGAGGCTGTTCTTGAACTGGGACTGCTTGGGCAGTTTCCGTAATTTCCGTAGTAGCTGGTGGTGCTGTTTCTGCCTGGGCGATAGCCACTGCTGCTGCCGTTCTCGCAGATTCTACTGCTTCCTGTTCTGGTGAACCGAGAATAAAGCCCAAAAAACTGATGACATTGGGGCTAGGATTTTCCTGGTAAGCGTAAACTAAAGGTTGAGAATAAACATAATTAGGATTATCTGGCAAAGTTTCATTAATGGGAATCACCCGCACATTTGGCAATTCTGATACATGATGAGCCATGGCGTAGCTAATCCCGTCATTGCCTAACTCTGCCACAATTGCCGCAGTATCATCCTCATCTACTTGGATAGCATTAGCACCTGTGGTAAATTCCCCATCTTGAAAAGGCGGATAAGTCCGAAAGGTATTGCGAGTATCACTAGTATCAGGACGATCAATCAAACGAATTGCCCCCTCTGCTACTCCCAACTCCGACCAGTTGGTAATATTACCACGGAAGATATCGGCAAACTGCTGATCAGTCAAACCACCTTGAAAAGGATTATCTGTACTCACGATGATAGCGATATTTTCCCGGTAAAACGGTACTTGTACCAAACCTTGGGCTTGTTCTTCAGGAGTCAAACCACGTGCGATCGCCACAACATCAACAGTACCATTAATCAAAGCCGATATCGCCGCATCAGCCCCATTCGCCGCCAGTTCCACCGTCGCCCCAGAAAACTCCGACTCAAACTGTTCCTTTAAACTTTGATTTATTGCCGCCAAACTCCCAGAACCATCAATCCGCACCGTAGTTCCATCCTCTACCACCTCTGGTACGGTAAAAGACTCAGCTTCCGTGGCAGATTGTGCCAGCACTGGTGTCGGCACGAACAAACGTCCGACCATAGGGGTAGTAGCCAACGACAGTAATAACGCCAGACTGAGTATTGCACTATCTTTTTTTTCTTTTTGCCACATCATGCTCTTTATCTAGGTACAGAAAGCTGGACAGTCTTAAATCTTATCTTTTCATCTCAGAACAGACGCGCCAATTATACATCCATTAAATTCCATCTAATTTTCTCTTTACCAAGGCTGTAAGTCAAGAAAAACACGAAGTCCTCACCGTATTCAGGATGAAAAAATTATAAACCTTAATTTTATTGCGAAATCAGCAACCTTAACAGTTGGCAAGACACCCCCTGTTAGAATAATAATCATTATTATTCGATGTGTATCTATTAATATATAGCCACCGCCAAGGAGATGAGGAAATAAACAGATGAGAAAACCGAGACAAAAAAAAGATCCTAACCTCAATACCAATTATTTGTGAGGCTGCATATTATTTTTATCCCTCAAAAATCCGGTTCCCTCCTCGCTTGCGGAGGGTTAGGGAGGGGTTCTTTTTATGCTTCTTTAACGTGAGTTCGACGGAGAGGAAGGGGCAAAAAGCTTGCTGTGTAAGAATTTGCTCAAGTGGGATTCACGGGAGCGGTAAGCGTTAGCTATGCCGTCAGGCTTTAAGCGCACAGTAAGACATCACTACGATTAATTGAGAATCGGTAAAAAGTGGCAAAAAAATGCCGAAACTAAAAATATCAAAGAAAAATCAAGGTTTCGGCTATGTCTACAATTGTATCTCGCCTCGACATTACACAAATTTTCTGCGACGTAGATGATTTTTGTCA
>NZ_CAWUOL010000071.1:0-27447 GCF_963923915.1 Nodularia chucula CCY0103
AGCAAATTCTTACACAGCAAGCTTTTTGCCCCTTCCTCTCCGTCGAACTCACGTTTAGTTAAAGTTTTAGGACTCAATCCCGTGCGATCGCTCAACTGTTCTAAAGTATATAAATTACCTCCATTGTCACGCACTGCGGCTAAATACTCTGCGGCTTGTAATCTTTGCCAACCTTGAGAACTGATAACAACACCTCTCCTGCGTTTCTGGACTGGAAATTCTGCGGATTGATCATGATTCGACATTGCCAAGGGTATAGTGTAAACCTGATCTCATTGAATATCATTTGTTACCTGATTTTACAATTTTTTCCTTTTTCCAAATAAATTTCTATTTTAGAGACTTAAGTTGCGGGCTTAAAATTCTATCAGTGCTAGTAAGTTATGGTTTTTAGTGTCAAAATTTAGATAGGGAATGATCAGTACATATAAAAGTAATTAGTTATACTTATATTAAGGAATGTAAAAATATGGTTTTTGCAGTTAGTATTATGATTTTATTTCTGTCAATCCCCGTGATGGAGATTTGCGGATAGCAACACTTCTGACATTTACCTATTGAAAATTGAAAAATAATATAACCTATGGCTGATTGACAGTTTTCAATTTACGCTCTAAAAAGAGAAATTTAAAGTTTTAATTCATTCTAAATATCAAAAAATTTTCATTATGGAATCAGGATCGGCATTCTTATTGCATAATTTTTTATCTTCCCAATATATACCTCATGGACATTGCTATCTGTGGCAAAAGCCTCTGGTAGCCTTACATTTGCTGAGTGATGCGTTGATTGCGATCGCCTATTTCTCCATTCCCATCATGCTCATCTACTTTGTCAATAAGCGCAGCGATATTCCCTTTTCCAAAGTATTTCTCTTATTTGGCGCGTTTATTATCCTCTGTGGTACAGGACACTTGATGGATATATGGACTCTCTGGCATCCAGATTACTGGTTATCAGGCATCATCAGAGCGCTCACAGCCTTAGTTTCTTGTTATACGGCATTGCAACTGGTGGAACTACTACCACAATTTTTAGCATTGCGATCGCCCGAACAATTAGAAGCCATCAACCAAGAACTCCAAATAGAAATAGAAAAACGCAAAAGCACCGAAAAAACCCTAGAAATGATCGTTGCAGGTACAGCTTCTGTCACTGGGAATGATTTTTTCCCTGCCTTAGTAGAGAATTTGGCAATGGCATTAGATGTCACTTATGCCTTCGTTTTTCACACTCTTGATAATTCCTTACAAAAAGTTAAAAGTATTAATTTTTGGGCAGTAGATCATATAGGAGAAAACTTTGAATATGAACTAATTAACACCCCCTGCCAAAAAGTGATTCAGCAGAAAATGCTTTGTGCATATAGTAGTGGATTGCAAGATGTTTTTCCTGACAACTTATTATTAGAGCAGTTAGAGGCAGAGAGTTACATAGGTGTCCCCTTACTGGACTTAAACGAAAATGTTATTGGCAACCTGTGTATTGTCGATGTTAAACCCCTAGAAATCAGCGAACGTACCAAAACACTATTACAAGTTTTTGCAGCACGCGCTTCTGTAGAACTGCAACGGAAATGGGCAGAAGAAGAGAAAAAGCAGGCTTATGAACAACTAGAATTTCGAGTAGAAGAACGCACCGCAGAACTTGTGGAAGTTAATCACACCCTCGAAAGCGAAATTCAAGAAAGAATTGCCACAGAAGCCGCAATGAGGGTAATGGCAGAACGGGAAAAAGCCACCAGCCATATCATTCAGCAAATGCGTCAAAGTCTGAATCTGGAATCCATTTTCCAAGCAACCACCGCCGAATTACGTCAAGCCGTAGAATGCGATCGCGTCTTAATTTATCGCTTTCAACCAGACTGGAGTGGAGAACTAGTTGCTGAATCTGTATCCACACCTTGGCGTTCTGTGATTCCAGCATCAGATCAAAATAGCAAAATCATAGAAGTAGCCGTAGATCACAACAACTGTTCAATTTTTGAACTAGCCGACTCCAACGGCATAATCCGTGAGACTTACTTCCAGGAAAACGACGGCAAAATCAGTAAAGAACAATCCACCTATTACTGTGTTAATGACATTTACACCGCAGAATTTGATAACTGTTATCTCCAACTATTAGAACAATTACAAGCACGCGCTTATATCATCGCTCCTATTTTCTGTGGTCATCAACTTTGGGGCTTATTGGCAGTTTATCAAAATGGCACACCACGACAATGGCAAAATCCAGAAATTCAGATTGTTACCCAAATTAGTAATCAACTGGGAGTAGCAGTACAACAGGCGGAATTATTTTTCCAAACCCAAGAACAAGCCGCAGAACTCAAAATTGCTAAAGAAGCAGCTGATGCCGCCAGCCTCGCCAAAAGTGAGTTTCTAGCCAATATGAGCCACGAATTACGCACTCCACTCAACGCCATTTTAGGTTTTACCCAATTGATGCAACGAGATCAAACCTTGACTCCAGAACATCAGAGATACACAGAAATCATTAACCAAAGTGGCGAACATCTGTTAGGGCTAATTAATGATGTTTTGGAAATGTCCAAAATCGAAGCCGGCAGAATGATTTTATGTGAATCAGAATTTGATTTGCATGACTTACTGCATAATTTGTTAGCCATGCTGCAATTGAAAGCTATTTCCAAAGGCTTACAACTAACATTTGATTTTGAGCCAACCATACCCCAATACATTAAAACTGATGAACACAAGCTGCGTCAAATCCTAATTAATTTATTGGGTAATGCCATCAAGTTTACTAAAAAAGGACAGGTAACTCTCAGAGCTAAGTACCAGCAATTACCTGGAAACTCTCAATCAGGATTACCCAAAATACACCATCTATTTTTTGAAATTGAGGATTCTGGAGATGGGATTGCCTCAGAAGAAATTGGTCATCTATTTCAAGCATTTCAGCAAACACGCTCAGGACAGCAATCCAAAGAAGGAACAGGTTTAGGATTAAGAATTAGTCAAAAATTTGTGCAATTAATGGGTGGTGAAATAACTGTAGAAAGTCAACTAGGTAAAGGCACTTGTTTTAAGTTTAATATTCAAATTGATGTCCCGAAAATTTTACCCATTGACAAATTATCCTCTCCCAATTTGGAGAACATTAGTATTGCCACTGGACAAAGTAATTATCGCATTTTAATCGCTGAAGATAATCCTGCCAATCGATTATTAATGAATAATATCTTGAGCCGTTTTGGTTTTGCTGTGCAGGAAGCAGAAAATGGACAAGAGGCGATCGCACAATGGCAAGAATGGCAACCTCATCTGATCTTCATGGATATGCGGATGCCGATTATTAATGGTTATCAAGCAGCGCGGCAAATTCGTGACTTGTCCGCACAATTAAACCATCACAACGGAGAAATTTCCACACCGACAAAAATTATTGCTCTCACAGCCAGCGCTTTTACCGAACAAAAGCAAGAATGTTTAGATGCAGGTTGCGATGATTTTGTCAGCAAACCATTTCGTTGGGAAGAAATTTTAGAAACCCTAGCCCAGCATCTAAAATTAGAATACATATATGAAAATACAACCATAACTGAGACTTTCCCTACAGCTAATTACATCCTTGACAGCGCATCTCTAGCCATTATGCCAGCTAGTTGGATTACCGAATTACACCTAGCCGCAGCCCAAGGAAACGATAGCACTAGTCTGGAATTAGTGGCTCAAATTCCTGCTGAAAACACAGGTTTAATCGCCGCTTTAACTCAATTAATTGAAACATATCAATTTGATCAGATCATAGAACTTACACAAGTCGTAAATTTGTCAGAAAAGTTATGAAAACCTATATAAAAGAGGAAATAGTTGTCGCTGACATTCTCATTGTTGATGATAAATTGGAAAACATTCGGTTTTTATCCGATTTTTTATCTCAACATAACTATCAAGTCCGCAAAGCTATTCATGGCAAAGCAGCATTAACATCTGTGAAAACCTTGCCACCGGACTTAATACTTTTAGATATTAATATGCCCATTATGAGCGGGTATGAAGTTTGTCAACACCTCAAAAATGATCCGGAAACTGCGGAAATTCCTGTGATTTTTTTGAGCGCTGGAAATGAAGTTAATGACAAAGTTTTAGCCTTTGAAGCCGGCGGTATTGACTACATTACCAAACCATTTCATTTAGAAGAGATATTAGTCAGAGTAGAAACTCAATTAAAGGTACAGAAATTACAAAAAAAATTGCGCGATCGCAATCAAGAAATAGAACGGATGATGCTAGAACTACAAAAAACTGAAGCTACACTCGTTCAAAAAGAAAAGCTAGTTAGTGCTTGTCAAATTACCGCCGGAATTTCTCATGAGATTAACAACCCCCTGAGTTTTATTATGGGTAATCTCAAACCTGCATCTGAATATAGTGAAAACTTAATTACTCTGATTGAGCTTTATCAACAAGCCTTTCCAGATGCTACCCCAGAAATTCAAAACTTTGTCAAATATATTGAATTAGATTTTTTAATTACAGATTTCCGTCAAGTTATTCACTCCCTACATACCGGATCTGAGCGGATTCTTTCGGTGATCAATGCTATGCATATCTTTTCTCGCGTCGATGAATCAGGTATCAAACCAATAGATATTCAAGAAAATATCGAAAGTTTGCTGACTATATTAGGTTATAAACTCCTTTCAAAGGATGGTTCATTTAAAATTTGTATCATCAAAAACTATGAAAGTATTTCTAAATTTATTGGTCAAGCAAATCTCTTAAATCAAGCCTTACTAAATATCTTCCAAAATGCGATTCAGGCGGTAGAATTAAAAATCAACTCAGTACCTAAAAATTCATTTAAACCCACAATCTGGCTGACAACATCCACAACAAACCAAGAGCAAATCAGAATTAGTATTAAAGATAATGGTGCAGGAATTTCCCCAGAACACCAATCTCGAATATTTGAACCATTTTTCACCACTAAACCACTGGGTACAGGAATAGGACTAGGTTTATTTACCAGCTATCAAATCATCACCGAATTTCACCAAGGTAGTTTAACCTACCATTCTTGTCCTGAAGGAGGCTCAGAATTTGTAATTGAAATTCCGGTAAATCAATCATATACAAAATCTTATTCCCATCCCTATCATCTTTCATAATTCGCTTGTAGACAGGTTTTAGTCACAAAATTACCAAAAAACTGGGTTTAAAGCCCCGTTCTTCTAGGACGGCTTTTAATTCATTAGTGTACCAGTATGCTGCTATACTAATTGTAGTGGAAAGGTAATCAACCACTTAAAAAACCTAGCCGTCGAAAGACAAAGCACTGTTAGCGCTAGCTTGGCGTTAGCCATACCTTGATAATTAAACGGCAGTTGCTCTAATTGGGGAAACCCCAAGACCGCACTGCCTCATCTATGCGGTTCTACTGCATTATTCTAGTTTCCTCCTAGCAGTAGGTAAAAGATTTATAGGGACTAGACGAATCAGCATTTTGAAACAAATTGTTTCAAACAAAACAGGACTTGCACTAATGCAAATAGGGTAGGGCATACCCGAATTAACGCTTGGGGAGAATCCCACCTCTGGTCTAGATGACGCAAGGACTCTAGGTTAAGTGGTTTCGTTGAGCCAAGAATCCCTGGCGATTTATCGTGGGGAGTGTCAAACTGATAGATATGGCTTTGTTCCCTTAAAACCAAAATTATGATGTCCTAACGTGTATGCGTAGTGCTATAAGTCATGCTACTAACTTACCAGTACAAACTCAATCCTAATAGAGATAATAAAACCCAATCCCCAGTCCCCAGTCCCCAATCCCCAATCCCCAGTCCCCAATCCCCAATCCCCAGTCCCCAAACTGAAAAACCCCCAGATTTAAGGGGGCTGAGATAACTTAATTTCCACAGACAACTTCTAGCAAAAGTGCTTTGTCTACACCTAAATAAATCAATTACGGTGATTATTACTGTAGCGAACCCTTGTACCAGCCCAAAGTAACTTTTCTCGCAGTGTCTGATAGTATGAATTGTTCTCTCGCAAAATAATAAACTTTGCCCGGCAATCAGCCATACGCACATCAACTCGATGTCCTGGCCAAATTGAAGTAGATAACACCCCATCCATCCACAGTTTTGTACTCAAATCATAGTCTCCCAAAGGCCAAATGCTTACCACTGAACCAGGTGGCAAAACCAGAGGGCGACTAGAAAGACTCATAGGACAAATGGGAGTAATGGTAACTGCTTCCATCCCATCGTGCATAATGGGGCCACTAGCCGAGACAGTATAACCAGTAGAACCTGTAGGAGTGGAAATAATTAAACCATCTCCCACATATTGATCCACTACTTCACCATCTATTTCCATTTCCAGAATAGAAGTAATCATGCGGTCAGCAGAAGCGGGTTTAACGCAAAATTCGTTTAAAGCCAAGTAGCGATCTGTCACAGCTTCCAAATTAGTGCGATGACCTTCATAGACTGCCGCTTGTAACATCATCCGTCGCTGGATAGCATAGCGATCTTCAAATAGTCGATCCCAAACCTTCTCTGTATCTTCAAATTCATCTACTGACTCGGTTAAGAAGCCGAGATGACCGCCAACATTCACACCCAGAATGGGTATACCAGCCGGGGCTAAATGTCTAGCACTGGTTAAAACAGTCCCATCACCGCCGAGTACCAAAGCCAAATCAATGGGTTGGGTTGCAGAAGCCAAAAATACCGGGTATGGGTTATCTTTTGGCCCACTGGGACCCATTAAAACTTGACAATGGCGGTTTTCTAGTTGTTTAGCACAGAGTTCTGCCCAGCGTTTACTCTGGGAATCTCGTGCTTTATAAGCAATGATTACCTGCTTGAGTTGCACGAAAAATTACCACTTCAGGAGATTAAACTGCTCCATATCAACGGTGTCGCGGTTGCGATAAATAGCCAGCACAATTGCTAAACCCACCGCCGCTTCAGCAGCTGCCACGGTAATCACAAATACGGTGAATACCTGACCCTTAATTAAAGTTGAATCCAGAAAGTTGGAAAATGCCATTAAATTCAGATTAACTGCATTCAGCAGTAATTCAATGGACATCAATACGCGTACAGCATTACGACTAGTAATTAAGCCATAAATGCCAATACAGAACAAAGCTGCTGCTAGTAATAAAAAGTATTGGAGTTGCATAGATTCTGATTTTCCTTGTGATAGCTTGGGTGGCATAGCCATAAAAAAATATGGCTTTTTACCTGGGAAAATAAGTTTTCCCCAACGTTACTCTTTTGTTTCGCTACCCGCCGATACCAAGTCTCTGGGGCGTTCTGGTAAAGTCAAAACTGTTTCTGGCAACTGTGAAGATGTTGGTTCTGTGGGTAAATATTCCCGGCGGGCTAAAATGATGGCTCCGACCATTGCTATCAACAATAATACTGACGCTAGTTCAAAGGGTAGGAGAAAATCAGTAAAGAAATGCTCACCAATCACAACTATAGAACTTTCGGGAGCGATCGCACCAGGGGTTGAGGATGCCCAAGGAGTTCCTAATACCATGACGCTCAACAAGCCAAATAATCCCAAACTGACTAACCCGGTCAATATTTTCCGCAGTCCAGCACTGGGAAATGGGGCGAAATCTTCACGCTTGTTCACCAACATAATGGCAAACAAAATCAAGACGTTAACTGCGCCAACATAAACTAAGACTTGTGCTGCTGCGACAAAATCACCATTGAGCAATAGGTAAATTCCCGCCATGCTGATAAATACGCCTCCCAGCAGAAAGGCAGAATAGACGACGTTGGAGAACAGGACTACTCCTAAAGCTGCTCCAATCATCATCGCGCCCAGTATGGCTAAGGCTACAAACTGTACTCCTTCAGCTAGATTCACTTTTTTCGATCCTTTTTGATTTCTAATACATAGTTAAGTGTTACAGCAAAGCGGAGATCGCAAGAGGATTCAAAACATTTTATTTTTGAATTACGAATCCCGCCTAGCTGTATTAGCCACTGGTCTGTTCTGTTTCTACTAAGTCTTCTGGACGAGAACCAGCACGAGGCGCATCAGCAGGTAGGTTGTGAGGTTCCATGACTCCTTTGGGTAAGTAAGCGAGTTCGCGCAGTGGTGTAACCATTGGGTCATTGGTGACTTTGTAAGGTAGACGACCTAGTGCTACGCTGTCATAGTTGAGTTCATGGCGATCATAAGTAGATAGCTCATATTCTTCTGTCATTGATAGACAGTTAGTTGGGCAATATTCTACACAGTTGCCGCAAAAGATACAAACTCCAAAGTCAATGCTGTAGTGTTTGAGTTTTTTCTTTTTGCTGGCTTTCTCAAATTCCCAATCGACGACGGGGAGATTGATGGGACAAACCCGAACACAGACTTCACAGGCGATACATTTATCAAATTCGTAGTGAATCCTACCGCGAAACCGTTCGCCAGGAATTAGTTTTTCGTAAGGATATTGGACGGTGACAGGGCGACGCTGCATGTGGTCAAAGGTAACGGCTAATCCTTGGCCGATGTAACGTCCGGCTTGTACTGCTTCTTTGGCGTAATCACCGACTTGTTTGAGGAACTTTAGCATTTTCGTGTCTCTCTCTTTTCAATTGAGGGTTGCGGATTTTAGATTTCAGATTCAATCTAAAACCTAAAATCTCAAATTGGTTTAGCCACCAAAGGCAACGGGAAAGGCAAGTTTCAGCGCTGCGGTTACTAGAAGATTAACCAAAGCTAGGGGTAACAAAAACTTCCATCCTAAATCTAGCAATTGGTCAATCCGCACCCGTGGTACTGTCCAACGCAATAAGATGGCGATAAATACTAGCAAGTAGGCTTTGATTAGGGTCATGACGATACCTAAAGATGCAGTTGCTACTTGCAATACTGGATCAAGTTCACTAATTCCAAGCCAATTAGCAATGACTTCCACGGGAATGGGAAAGTCCCAACCACCCAGGTATAAAACTGCTACCATTAGGGCTGAAAGCACTAAATTGACGTAGGAACTGAGGTAAAACAGCGCGAATTTCATCCCTGAGTATTCGGTTTGATAACCAGCGACGATTTCTTCTTCTGCTTCTGGTAAGTCAAAGGGTAGGCGTTCGCATTCTGCTAGGGCGGCTATCCAAAAAATGAGTAAGCCTACTGGTTGTCGCCAAATGTTCCAGCCAAGGATGCCATACCCAGATTGTTGGTTAACAATATCAATGGTGCTGAGACTGTTAGACATCATGACTACAGCTAACACGCTTAAGGATAGGGGAATTTCGTAGCTAATGGACTGTGCGGCAGCCCGTAAGCCACCGATGAGGGAATATTTGTTGTTGGATGCGTAACCAGCCATTAATAAGCCTATGGGGGCAATGCTAGAAAAGGCAATCCATAAGAAGATTCCCATGCCAACGTTGGTTATGACAATATTCTGTCCGAAGGGGACGATTAAATAGGACAGAAATACTGGTAGTACAACTAAGATGGGGCCAATGGTAAATAACCAAGGGTCGGCTTTGGCGGGGACGATATCTTCTTTAAACACCAACTTGAGGCCATCGGCTACTGGGGCTAGTAGTCCAAAGGGTCCGATAAATTCTGGGCCAATGCGCTGCTGTACTGATGCGGAAATTTTCCGTTCTAGCCAAACACAGACTAGTACGCCTACGGTGGCTCCAATGAGCATGAGTATCATTGGTAAAGGCATCCATAGGGCTTTGGCTGCGCCGGCTGGTATGCCTAAATCCATGACGGATTGAATAAACGTTCCTTGGAGGTCAATTCCTGAATTCATGTTTCCGCTCTTTTAGGTGAACTGAAGTATGAAGTGTGAAGTTATCAAGTGTAATTTTCGGCTCCTTCATGCTTCATTCTTTTATGGTGTGATGAAGACGTTTGATTGCAGATTTTTGCTAATTCCCATGCCTAGTATATCGTCGGATGGTTTTCAGCCCTTGCAGCTATACAAGAAGTTCTACTTATGGTCAGGATTGGAATTTTTTGGGCTTGAGAAGATGGGGGAGGAGAAAGATCCTCTACATCCCCCTGATGGGCTGAGTTTTGCCTAACAAGGCATGATAAATCTGTTGCCGACTTTGTGGCAATGGTTTTGTGTTTCTGAGAGTCTAACGGCTAGTTAACGCTGATCTATGGGTTGGTACGTAACTTCATGCTTACCGTTATAAATCTGGGTGGGTCGGAAGATGCGGTTTTCTGCGAGTTGTTCTTTCCAGTGGGCTAGCCAACCTGCAACGCGGGCGATCGCAAATATTGGTGTAAATAGGTCTGTGGGGATTCCCATTTTCCTGTACACTAAACCAGAATAAAAGTCAACATTGGGATAAATCCCTTTGCCAGGAAGTTTTTCGGCTACGACTTTTTCCATTTCTAGGGCAATGTCGTAGTATTCGTCATGGCCAAATTTGGCAAATAATTGTTCTGCCAAGTTTTGTAAGACTGTGGCTCGTGGATCTTTGACTTTGTAAACACGGTGTCCAAAGCCCATAATCTTAGCTTTTCGTTGTAGTAAGTTGTCTACATAAGGCCGGACATTTTCCACTGTGCCAATTTCTTCTAACATCTGAATTACTTCTTCGTTAGCTCCACCATGTAGAGGACCGCCTAAAGTTCCTACTGCACTAGCGACGACGGCGTAGGGGTCGGTTAAAGTGGAGGCTGTCACCCTGGCACTGAAAGTGGAAGCGTTCATTGTATGCTCAACGTGAAGAATCAAGCAGATGTCAAAAATTTTGGCCGCTAAGGGATCTGGTTCTTTCTCATTCAGCATATAGAGAAAGTTGGCGGCGTAGTCTAAGTCATCACGAGGCTTTACGGGATCGTTGCCTTTTCGCATTAACTGAAATGCGGCTACCATTGTGGGAATAGTCGCTAATAAGCGAACTACGGCATCCCGAATATAGACTGGATTGTGTAAGTCCCGGCGGGCATAAAATAAACCTAAAGCCGCAGCTGAGGCTTGTAGGGCATCCATTGGGTGTCCGCTTTCGGGGAAGCATTTCATCATGTCCCGAATGCGATATTTTATGCGTCGGTGGTAACGAATCTCATGCTCAAACGTTTCCAATTCTTCTTTACTTGGCAGTTCACCCCAGATTAAGAGATAAGCAGTTTCCAGAAATGAACTTTTTGCTGCTAGTTCTTCAATCCGGATGCCACGATATTCTAGAATTCCCTTCTGCCCATCAACATGACTAATACTCGATTGGGCGGCGGGAATGCCTTCTAAACCAGGCTTGTATTCGCACACCATCATGGCAACACCATTTGCTTGTTGAAATATCTGAACACGGTAACTTACCAGAAATCATTGTCGCTGTCACAGTTACTGATGTCACAACATTTATAGAAAAATGTTGAAAAACTGTTACAGCAGGTACTTGGGGGGTGTCAACCAAAACATTTGACTATTACCCAAAGGTGAACCTATTTCTGGTAGTTTTATCCCGATCATACCTGCTTTTTTCAAGACTAAACTGTGTTTAACTTCTCCCAACAGGAGAATTTCTGCCCAACTGCTTAAATCAGGTTCATGTCCTACTAGAGCTATTTGGGTGTTTTGGGGATAATTTTTGGGTGTTAACCAGTAGTTGAGCCAACTGTCAATATTGCCGTTGGGGGCTAGATGTGTGGATTCTTCCCAGGCGTTACTGAGTTCTGCGGCTACGAGAATTTCTGCTGTTTGGCGCGCTCTAACTAAGGGACTTGTGACGATGATATTAAATTCTAAACCGAGTTTTTTAATTCTCTGGGCAACTTTTTCAGTTTTTTGTCGTCCTTCTTTAGTAAGCGATCGCTCTTCATCTTTGATCTCTGGTTGCCTCTCTTCAGCGATACCATGACGAATTAAGTATATTTCCATATTTTTTTTGAATGCTGTTATGGATATGGTAATAGCTTTAAATTTTCAATAAACCTGTAATCCCTTTGATTTTTACTGATAAACGGGTAATTCCAGACGATGAGAATATCAGTATCAATGATGGTTAAGTTAATCATGGGAATCTGACCATTCACGTTCTCGAACACCACGCACCCAAGCAGTGCTGTCAGTTAAATCTTGGCGATCGCTCCACATCCCAATAAAACTATGATTAATAAAATTATCGTCTGATGACTGCGAAGCAGGTTCAACTACTGCATATCTTTGTCGTAAGAAAGCAATAAAGTCTATAACTTGACGCTGTGCTTCAGCAGGAAGGGATAAAAACTCATTCAACAATTCTGGCTGTAACATTTTTATACATCTCACAAAGCAGAACTGATATCGGTCTAAAGTTATATCAATCTTAGAATAGGGGTTCGGCTTTACTCTTGGTACTCAGAGCATTTGCAGCCAACCCCCACTAAGTCAATATTTTGAGTAGGTTTCGATTAGTTGATATTACTGAGGACACCTTACACTAAAAATACACCATTACTCAGACTGAATAGGGTTATCTTGAGGATTGACTAACTTCAGTAGCTTTTGCTTGATTTGAGAATCATACACTTCCCATTTGAGTTTGGCATAGGATGAATTTTCGTTACTACCAGACAGAAAACCCATAGGAATTTCAAAACCACCTGCGCCTGTACGTCCACCGCCAAAAAATCTACCTGTGTTATCTTGTCCAAAAGCTTCTTTGATAAACTCATCCGGGTCAAGGGTAAGTTTAGCTGTTCTCAAGGAGCCAATAACTACTTCTAGCTCGTCTTCGTCGTGAACAATACCAAAAACTACTGCGGTATGAACGTTTTCTTCACTAACTAGAAAATCAGCCGCTTGGGGGATAGCATCGCGGTCTTCGTAGCGCAGATAACCAACACCAGCAATGGAAAAGTTATTTTGGACGATGCGATTTTTCAGCGATCGCTCAATCACATCCATTACCCGTTTAGAACGATTTGCCTGTAAAATGGCATTCAGCAGTTGAGCATCATAAAATCGACTCAGATATGCTGCCGCCATGAAATCTTCTTCTTGGGCTTGCATCAGTCGATTGGTATCTGACCGCAACCCATGCATTAAAGCTGTAGCACATTTGACGTGTTGGCCGATGCTGCTATCTAAGGCTAGTAAACCGGATTGCAGATACTGAGTAAAAATTGTTGAGGTGGCTCGCACATTCGGACGAACATCAACAAACTCTGACTTGTGTTCCGCCTGTAAAGTATGATGGTCAATGACGGCAATTATGGGGATTCCGGCCTGCTGTACGGCTGTCATTAGTTGACTTGTAGTTCCCTGGTTGTCAATTAAAATACAGCCTTGATAGGATGACAAATCTTTAGTTTTCAGCACTTGGGATGTCCAGCGCTGTGCGGGTAATCCTGTAAGTTTAACTAAGGCGATATTTTCCTGATGACTGAGAGTACCTGCATAAATAATCTCGCACTTGATATCATATTGCTGAACTATTAATTGGTAAGTCCAAGCACAAGATAGGGCATCTGGATCTGGGAAATCTTGTAAAATTACCAGATGACGCTCATGTCGGTGTGCTAAAAGGATTTTTTGCAGTTCCTCAGATTTATGAAAAGCCAAGGAATTTAGCCGTTGACCTCCATTTTTACCATTTCCTGGTTCGCCATTGGCTGATAATAAGGATGGCTGATTGAATGAAGCCTCCCCTGCTCTTTTGTCTATATCAGCGTCCTCTTGGCTCGGTTCTGTGGTTAATAAAAAGCTTTCTGATGGCTTTAAGGAAGAATTCAATTGCATAGGGGACATCTTGATACGTGTGAGCCTCCATTGATTTGTAAAGAAATAATACAACCAACATTAATCTGTTTGGGAGACAGATTCTGATCTTGGCAAAAATATAGGGTTGTTGGCATACTTATATGGGTCTATTTTTCGCCATTTTATTAGTCAGCAATCTGCTATTTTCTGCAAATTGCCTGATCAAGTGAAGATAAAGATTTGTAATTTCAAAGATGATCTGTATTTTTAACTACCACAAGAGTTTGTGACTATATCCCTAGTTTTACCGGAATATTTCGGACTCATTGTGTTATTTTACAATATTTTGGGGTAGGATAAATACCTTCTAAATATTTTTTCTGAAAATTGGACATAATCATCCCATAGATGCAGCAAAGCATCCTAGATTCTTTGTAGCCCAATTTTTTCAAGCCAGAAAAGTCCCTAATCTCAAGGGTTGCATGATCTGTTTGCGGGCTATTAAGCGCTGTCAGTCGCTGTCACTACCCCAAGGCTAAAAATTGTGATTGATCGTGTTTAAAGCACAGCATGAATTTCACACCCTTAACGGGTGAGCATGATGGCAGCTTTTAAAACTTACTCTGGTAGCCTCAAAGACCAATTACATATTTTTGCCACTCGTTATGTAGTCCACTCTTGAGATGTTTACTCACCTCAAAATAAAGGCTACTATAAGGTTGCCTTGGAGGATGACGCAAAGGCATATGGGCTTCGTAGGGTGTGCGGTTCCCTTTTTTGACATTACAACGGACACAGGCTGTAACAATGTTTTCCCAGGTGTCGCCTCCCCCACGCGATCGCGGTATTACATGATCTAATGTTAATTCGTCCCCGGTATAACCGCAGTACTGACAGGAGTGGCTGTCACGGTGCAGGATATTTCGGCGAGTGAGAGGAATTTCCTTGTAGGGTACGCGCACGTAATGGCGCAACCGAATTACAGTCGGTAGAGGAAAATCTGAATACAGAAACTTACCATTATGCTCTATGCGTTCCGCTTTGCCTTTAATGAGCAGAATCGCAGCTCGTCGCCAACTAGTGATGTTGAGCGGTTCGTAAGACGCGTTTAGGACTAAAACCTTCCCCATGGGTTAACGCTCGAGGTATTAGTTTTACATATATTAACACAAATATATTCTTCTGGGGAGATGAGAATAATTTATACTTTCGGAATGATTTGGGGACTGGGGACTGGGGACTGGGGACTGGGGACTGGGGACTGGGGACTGGGGACTGGGGCGTGTTTTCAAAGTCTAGAAGTAGGTTGGGTTTGAAAACAATCACTAGGAGTAGGGGGAAAATAGGCAAATCTAAGAGTTGACCCAATAATTACGAATTACGAATTACGAATTAGTTTGTCCCTCTTGTATAAAGTCCCTAATCGACGTAAACTTCCTGATTAACTCTGATGTCGCTGCTAACAGTGTGAATAAAAATTTATAGAGGATCACTGAAGCTCAAGAGTGGTGTGATAGGAGTATAGAAAATGTTAAGTGGCAAGGAAACCCCTACCTTTACTGACCAACAACAGTGTGATGCTTATGCTTGGTTCTCCCAACGGGCTTGGGTGGAAATTGATTTAGGGGCGTTATCTCATAATATCCGGCAATTAGTCCAGTTTTTATCGCCACGGACTCAATTGATGGCTGTGGTAAAAGCTGATGCTTACGGACATGGATCTGTGACGGTGGCTCAAACAGCACTGGAATCAGGAGCGCGTTGGCTAGGTGTGGCTACTGTTCCAGAGGGGATTCAATTAAGGCAAGGTGGGATCAAAGCTCCTATTTTGATTTTAGGTGCAGCCCACACACCAGAGCAAATTCAGGCGATCGCTCACTGGAAACTCCAGCCAACTTTGTGCAGTCCTCAACAAGCCCTAATTTTTTCCAATATTTTAGAAACCATTAATGATGGCTCTCCTCTACCCGTACACATTAAATTAGACACGGGAATGTCTCGCTTGGGGACTAACTGGGAAGATGCTGTGGAGTTCGTCCAGTTGGTGAAAAACTTACCTCACCTTAATATTGCCAGCATTTATTCTCACTTGGCTACGGCGGATGATATAGATACCAGATTTATGCAAGAACAGCATAAACGATTTGAGTGGGCGATCGCCCAACTAAAAAGCATCGGTATTCATCCACCTTGCTTACACTTAGCTAACTCAGCCGCCACACTCACCAATCCGGCGTTACATTACGACATTGTACGTGTCGGGTTAGCTATCTATGGACTTTATCCAGCCACTCATCTACAAAATACAATTAACCTCAAGCCAGTTTTGCAACTGAAGGCGCGAGTAACTCAAGTCAAAACAATCGCCGCAGCTACTGGAGTGAGTTACGGACAACAATTTATTTCACCCCAGGAAATGCGCCTAGCGGTGGTTGGTATTGGTTACGCTGATGGAGTTGCGCGCCATCTTTCCCAGAAAATGCAAGTGTTAATTCGTGGTCAGCGCGTGCCACAAATTGGCACAATTACTATGGATCAGTTAATGCTAGATGTCAGCGCTATTCCCGATTTACAAGCTGGAGAAGTAGTTACCCTCCTGGGACAACAAGGACGAGAACAAATTTCGGCTAATGATTGGGCGGAAAAATTAAACACTATTTCTTGGGAAATTCTCTGCGGATTTAAGCATCGTTTGCCTCGTGTGGCAGTAATGTGAAGATATAGGGCATGGGGAAAATGATTTTCTCTTTTCCTCTTCCCATATAATTTTTTTTGTGCTAGTATTAGATACTGATGCGGATGTGGCGAAATTGGCAGACGCGCTAGATTTAGGTTCTAGTTCCGCAAGGAGTGAAGGTTCAAGTCCTTTCATCCGCATTTTGAAGAGTTGATTCACCTCCAAGAATTATTTCTTGGAGGTTTTAACTTTACATATATTTTTTGTTGCCAAAGTATTAATATATTTGAACTCCTCACCTTTGGATACTCTGGGAGTCAGGAGAAAGAAGATAGTATGCGATCGCCTTACCCCCGATTTCTCACAAAGAAATCAAAAAAAGGGGTCAAAAACTGCGAAAATGTATATATACAAAGCATTTCAGCAGTTAAAAAGCATGACCCCAATCATAACAGATTGTATACCAAAACAGTTCACTTTTGAACAAGAAAAATTACCGCCAGTAGTAGTAAATTTCCAGGGTGGGTTAGTCACATCTGATGCCGGATTAAGCTTAATTGCGGATATAGATCGAAAACGGCAAATCACATCAAGATTAGCTCAATGTTTCCAAGATTACCGAGAGCAGAATCGCAGTTTACGTCATGATCCAATGTTTGCTTTAGCTCTAAAAAAAAGAATAGGTCAAAAAAAATCAACCCGTTATATTGGCAGGTAAAAGTACATTTATCGGTTACATTTTAATGAATGCGTTACGAAGCCAATGTTTGGTTAAAACCGAATTACAAAATGCTCAAGTTGGAACTATATGGCTACGCCACGCTACGCGAACGTACCAAATTATTGAAATTAGGAGCATTGATTACTGTGAGTACGCGGCGAGTTTTAATTGTGATTAATAGTTCTTGTCCCTACAAGCATATCTATGCTGCTGCCTACCGTCGCTGACAATTATTACTAAATTACGGTTAATTCTCTTGGGGCAATTATTCGTGAATTGTTCGCTAAAAGTTAGACTTGAGAAAAAGTTTTTCTCAAGTCTATTTTGAGATGTCTTATTTCACTACTAAAATATTTCTTCGGTACATATTCAATAAATAATGCCTTATATTTAACAATATTAATCAAAAAATACTTAGGATATTTTCTTTTGCCAGCTTTGTTAATTATGTATTAAATAAACTGTCCTTGATATTGCCCTTCATGAATGATTTTTTTCTCTTGTGAGAAATCCGGGATTAAGTGTCATAATCTAAAAAACTAGGAGTTACGCATTGACAGGAAAACCAAATGTATGATATGTATTTCAGGCATTAAACCTTGATTTTTCGATACTTTTTAGGCGATCGCTATTTATCAAAGGATGATTGATCACAGCCTAAAACGACGTGTTTTCGTTGACACACAAGATGATAAATTTGTACAGTGCGTAAGTCCTAAAAACCTCGTTTTCATTGAGTTTAATTATCAACTTCACCGTTAAAAATTTGTAATATATAATACCAAGAACTATTAGTTAAACTGTATTGGGAATATTAACCCAGCTACCGCCCAACTTTAGCTGAAGAAATACAAACAAAATGAACACGACTCATTTAAGTGGCTACTTACTTCAGAAACTACATCCTGTATCTTTACTAGCGCAACTAACTAAGCGCCATGCTACTGGTTGCTTACGGGTATCTGCTCAAACCGACACTTGGTCAATTCATTTAGAAAATGGTAAACTAACCTACGCCACTTATTCTGAAAGTCTCTTTGACCGTTTGGATAATCATTTACAACGGTTGAGTCAAAAAAATACCACTGTTGAAAGTGCAACTCGTTCGCAAATGCGACTGATGTTTGAAGCAAAAAATCAAAATCAATCGATGTTGTACGCAGATTATCAGGCAATTTGCTGGTTGATAAAGCACAAACATATTACTCCTAACCAAGCAGAAACACTGATAAGTGAATTAGGGAAAGAAGTTTTAGCAACATTTCTGGTGTTAACAGCAGGAAATTATGAATTTTCCCTGGATAATACTTGGGATGAATTACCAAAATTTTGCCATTTAGATTTACAGTCATTAGTAGAATCCTGTCAAAAGCAGTTACGAAATCGGTTAAATATCCAGCCAGAAGTTAACAGTAGTCCACTTGTACGGATAGGAAATACTCCGAATATTCAACAGTTTTCTCCAGCCAGAAAGCTAGAAAATCCTGACAACAGTAACTACCCAAATTCGCAGCAGCTTGTGAAAAATAGGCTGTACACAATTGCCTGTATTGATGATAGTCAAACTGTATTAAATTCTATCAAAATATTTTTAGATGATAGTAAATTTTCAGTAGTTACAATTAATGATCCGGTGAAAGCGTTAATGCAAATTCTGCGGAGTAAACCCGACTTAATTTTACTAGATGTCACCATGCCGAATTTAGATGGCTATGAATTGTGTTCTTTATTAAGAAAGCATTCTGGTTTAAAGGATACCCCCATTATTATGGTGACAGGCAGAACTGGATTTATCGACAAGGCTAAGGCTAAAATGGTCAGATCCTCTGGTTATTTAACTAAGCCTTTTACACAGCAAGAGTTACTAAAAATGGTGTCAAAATATATGAATTAGTTTGGGTATTTCCATGAAGAGAATTGAGTTTTATTTATAGATAGTTTTTTAAATCAGGAGGTAGGATCGTGAGTATGACTTTATTTTACAAAGTTTTAATTGTAGATGATTCACTTAGTGAATTAGAACTGATGAGCTATTATCTCCAAGATAGTGGTTACAAAGTAATTAAGGCTGCTAATGCAAAAGAGGCTTTGAATAAAATTTCTTCCGAAAAAATAGACTTAATTGTTACTGATGTAGTTATGCCTGGAATGAGTGGATTTGAGCTGTGCCGTTGTCTGAAAAAAAATCCGATGACTCAAAAATTACCAATAGTTATTTGCAGTTCTAAAAATCAAGAGATTGATAAATTATGGGCAATGCGACAAGGGGCTGATATCTATTTGACTAAGCCCTATACAAAAGAACAGCTATTGCTGGCTATTAAATCACTGGCGGGTTAAACTCATGAATAATTCCAGAATTATTGTTGAGCAACAGTCTGTTAAGGCTAACTTAGAAAATAGCTATCTGAAGTTTTACTTAAATGAACAAACTCCGGCTATTTTATCAATGAATTATGCCCAAGAAGCTGTCATGTTACCAGTTGAACTGGTAACTTCTATGCCAAATATGCTACCTTGTATATTAGGATTAATGAATTGGCGGAGTCGCGTTATTTGGGCAATTGATTTACCCAAAATGCTGAATTTAGAATCTTTAGAGGGTAGATTAAAGCAATATAAGATTGTAGTGATTCAGGTGGAATCGCTACTTTTAGGTTTGGTTGTCCATGATATCAAAGGTGTGACTAAGTTTATGCCTGACAGTATTCAGTCTCCTGTAGGACAAGTAGCATCTAGTTTAGTGCCTTATTTAAGCGGATGTGTGCAGCAATTACCAGAAATATTACTGGTTTTAGATGCTAAATCTCTAGTACATTCTCCGCTTTTTCACAGTAATTAGGTGCTAGTAACACCATAAGTTTCTTCCTCTTGGCGGAGAGAAGTAACAAGGGGGGATGGGGTTGGGGTAGGATTCAATCTCAGTCAACTGAGAACTACTACATTTACATCCTCTTAGGTCAGTATAATAGGAAAAAGTAATAATTATTATGGGAATTATCTAGTGATATATATTCAACGAGTCAGTTTAAAACCAAAAGTGGTAATTTTAGCGATCGCCATCACTACTTTACCAATATTCGGCATGGGTGCGATCGCTTATCAGTTGGCACAGAAATTTACCAATAGACAAATTTACCAATCTCATGCAGCCACTGCTACCAGATTAACAGACGAAATTAACCGCTTGATGTTACAGCGCTATGCAGATTTGCAAATTATCGTTAATTCACCATTTTTTACCAATACTAGAACCAATATAAATACAACTACTGCCAATAAGCGACAATTTTTAGATGACTTTGTGAATACTGAAGTCTATAGCAGCATCGCTGTGTTTGATCCTGCTGGTAAATTGATTGCTCAATCTACAGACGCACCTTTAGGTAATGAAAAAACCCCTAAGTCTTTACAAGAAATTATTGCCAAAGATACTGCTGTCATTACCCAGCCAGAAGGATCAGTAATTAATATAACTGCACCCATTAAAGATACTGTTAGGGGTAATACTATTGCGGTGGTGAGTGCCGAAATCCCTCTAGAATATTTACAAGGGATAACGCAGAATTATACAGATAATGGTAGTCAATATTATTTACTTGACAGTCAGGAGAGAGTTTTTCTCTCAACGCAAACAGAATTATTAGATGGAACCTTTCCTAAAAATGATTTAACTTCAAGTAGTAAATACACCACAATTCACCCCATTAGAGAACAGCCAAAACTACTGAGTTATGTACCATCAATTACAGGAGAAACTTTACCTGGCTTAAACTGGCAATTAATTTTAACTACAGATGAAGCCGTTGCATTGCAACCGCAAGAACAACTATTACGAAGAATAGTCATAGCTACAGGATTATTCGCATTAATTGGAGGTGGGTTGGGTGTTTTATTAATTCTAAAACTGACACAACCAATTTTAGATGGGGCTATGGCTTTATCCCAACTAGCGGAAGGTGATTATGATAGCCGTTGGGAAACTCCCACACAATATGATTTAAAGAAACTTAGTGATGAATTTAATCATGTTGCCATCCAATTGCAAGTTTTAGCCCAACAAGAAGCACTCAAGAGTATGGGGGGAGACCATATTAATGAAGCAATGCAATTGCAACTTTTAGAATTATTGACTCAAGTAGAGAGTGCAGCTAAAGGTGATTTTACCGTGCGTGCAGAAGTGACGGCGGGACAAATTGGGACTATTTGCGACTTTTTTAATTCCATTGTGGAAAGCCTCAGAGATATTTTCACTGAAGTGAAACAATCTAGTAGCCAAGTAAATCAAGGAATTGGGGCTGATGAAGCTGCTATCCGTAAACTAGCAGAGGAAACACTCACCCAAACGGTGGAAATCAACCGTACTATACAGGCTGTTGATCAAATGACTACTTTTATGAAAAGTGTCGCTGAAAATGCGGAAAAAGCAGCAATTATTACTAATAATGCGGCTAAGTCTGCTACAAATAGTAGACAAGCAATGGATTTAACAGTAAATAATATTCTGAGTTTGCGGGAAACAGTGGGTGATACTACTCACAAACTCAAACGCTTGGGAGAATCTACTCAACAAATTTCTCATGTGGTGTCTTTAATCAACCAAATTGCTACCCAAAGTAATTTACTCGCTATCAACGCCAGTATTGAAGCAGCGCGGGGTGGTGAAGAAGCACAAGGTTTTGCTATGGTTGCGGAAGAGGTGGGAGAATTAGCCATTTGCAGTGCTTCAGCTACTAAAGAAATTGAGGAAATTGTCACCAATATCCAACGGGAAACTAGCGAGGTTTTACAAGCTATGGAAATCGGAACTTCCCAGGTTATAGAAAGCACTGAAATTGTGGAAGCAGGGAAGCAAGATTTGCATCAAATTTCGGATGTTTCCCAACAAATAGATTTTTTGGTACAGTCGATTTCTACAGCAACTGCATCTCAATTACAAACATCCCAAGTTGTGAGTGATTTGATTCAACGTATTGCTGCTATTTCACAACGTACCAGCGATTCTTCTTCTGTGGTTTCTCAATCTCTCCATCAAACTAGGGAAATTTCCCAGCAGTTACAAGCAACTGTAGAAACTTTGAAGGTGAGTTGATTTGGGGAGAAGCATATAGCCTTGGCGATTAAAATCGCGGCTATACAAACAATGTCCGCCTGCGCGGACTAACTTAAAATTAAGGTTTTCAACCCGCGTAGGTGGCCTTCCTGACCGGATGACGCGAACAGTCACGCCTGGTGCAAGATATGTGGAAATTTATCAATGACTAATGATTAAACAAAGCTATGTCAAAGGATAAAGAGTTAGAAATCCAGATGCAGTTTCTGGAAGAAGCAAGAGATTATTTGAATACTCTAGAGGCGGTGTTGCTGGAAATCGATACTACTAAACGCATTGATGTGGAGAAAATTAATGCTGCATTGCGAGCCGCTCATTCTATTAAGGGCGGTGCTGGGATGATGGGTTTCCGGACTTTGAGTGATTTAGCTCACCGTCTGGAAGATTCTTTTAAGGTTTTGAAAAGTCGCAAAAATTCCCGCGATTTTGACTCAGATTTACAAACTTTATTACTTTCTGCTGTTGATTCCCTGCGACAAATTGTAGAATTAGTAGCGCAGGGATATGAGATTAAGAATGAGTGGTTAAGTAGGGTTTGTTATCCAATATTTGATGAACTGCGCGATCGCCTGGGTGAACCTAGTCCAGAAGATGCTGCTACTATATTATCACCAGAAGATGGACAAGATATTGTTCCCATGCTGTTTGAAACAGAGGTGGAAGGATGTTTGCAACGTTTGGAGTCGGTATTAGCAAATAGTGCTGATGCTGATTTACAGGAAGAAGTAGTGGTGATGGCGGCTGAGTTGGGGGGTTTGGGCGAAATGCTGGAATTACCAGCTTTTACAAGTTTGTGTCAATCTATAGAGAATTATATCGGTACTGCTAGCAGCGATCGCATTCTAGAAATTGCTCAGTTATCATTGCAAACATGGCGGCGATCGCAAGCTTTGATATTAACTAATCAACGAGATAGTTTACCAACACAACTGGATTTAACTAATTATACCAGTAATCAACCACAATCAACAGATGGCATCTCTCAGTTGCAACCAGAGAAAGCATCGACAGATAATTTTACATCTGTGAATATTCCCGAAACTACTACAATGGTGTATCCAGAGGAGGAAATTACTCTTAGTAAAGATAGGGAAATATCAGAAAATACAGTTAGAGTTCCCAGTAAACAACTGGAACAAATTAATGATTTATGTGGGGAACTCACTATTCAGCGTAACGGTTTAAATTCCCAACTAGAAAAATTACACAATCTCGTGCTTTCTCTCAATCAGCGTGTGCAGAGACTTGACCGAGAAAACTATGAATTACGCACAGCATATCGGAAAATTACTCAGACAGAGGATACAGCAGAATTAGCCATCAATTCAGAGGATAAAGTAAATGTGCGATCGCAAGAAGTTACAGAAACCATTATCCAAGTCCAAGAAGTCACCACAGACATTCAATTAAGTCTAGATGATACAGAACAAATAGCCCGGAAACTGAATAAAACATCCAAACAATTACAAAGAAAATTCACACACATTCGGATGCGTCCATTATCCGATTTAATCGAGCGTTTTCCTAGAGCTTTACATGACCTCAACATTGAATATAGCAAAAACGTTCACTTGCAAGTTGAAGGCGGCAACATCTTAATTGAACGCAGCATTTTAGAAGCCTTAAACGAGCCAATAATCCACTTATTAAGAAACGCTTTTGATCATGGCATAGAAGACTCAAATACTCGCCGTCAATTAGGAAAACCAGAACAAGGATTAATCGAAATTACAGCCAGTAACCATCACAACCGTACCATAATTACCATGCGTGATGATGGGCGAGGAATTGATTTAGATAAAATTCGTTCCCGTGCCGTAGCTATGGGTTTAGATGCTACCCTAGTTGCCAATGCTAGCGAAGAAGAACTACTATCAATCATTTTTGAACCAGGTTTTACAACATCTGACCAAGTAACAGCCTTATCAGGTCGTGGAGTGGGTATGGATGTAGTACGAAATAACCTGAAATCAGTGCTGGGAGATATAACAGTTAATACAGAATTAGGAGTTGGCACTACCTTTACTTTATCAGTACCATTTACACTTTCCGTAGCACGAGTTCTGCTAGTAGAAACCAATAAAATGTTATTGGCGTTTCCCACAGAAGTCATCTCGGAAATATTTTTATTACAAAACGAGCAGATATCCTCAACCGGAGATAGTGCAGTTATTAATTGGCAAAATAATCCAATACCATTAATACGCCTCGCTAGTTACTTCCAGTTTAATTGTCCCCGCTACGATAACCCAGAATTAGAAATTTCCCCAGCCATCGATGCTGACAGTATCATCATAGTCAAAGGCAATAATCAAACAGTCGCCATCCAAGTAGACCGTTGTTGGGGTGAGCAAGAAGTAGCCATCCGCCAAATAGAGAGTAATATACCTTTACCCGCAGGCTTTAGTAATTGTACAATTCTCGGTGATGGGCGAGTATTAGCATTAGTAAATACCAACGATTTATTATATTGGATTGCCACTAATCAACGCAGTCCTCAAAATCATCAATTACCATCAGTGACGTTAAAAACTCCCTTTCTCTTCTGGGAAAATAATAAACTCTCAGCAACATCTACTACCCATAAAAACACAATTTTAATCATCGATGATTCAATTAATGTTCGCCGCTTCTTAGCAATGACTTTAGAAAAAGGAGGCTATGAAGTGCAACAAGCAAAAGATGGTCAAGATGCCTTGGAAAAACTCGAAAGTGGTTTGAAAGTTGCCGCCATAATTTGTGATATTGAAATGCCTCGTCTCGATGGTTATGGCTTTTTAGATCGGTTAAATTCTAACATAAAAACTAAACATATTCCAGTGACAATGTTAACATCTCGGAGTGGTGAAAAACATAAACAAATAGCGATGCAATTAGGCGCAAAGGCTTATTTTTCTAAACCTTATAATGAGCAAAAATTATTACAAACTATCGCCGAACTTGTTGGAAATGTTACTGATACAGCAACTTCTAGTTAAGAGGATGTTTTAAAAGTTTTGGGCGAATATAATAGAGCCTCCGGCACGCTACGCGAACGCTACTACACAAGCAAAGTCAACCTCCGTGGACTAATGAAAAATCGAGGTTTTCAACCCGCGCAGGCGGGTTTAGTTTGTGTAGCCGCGACTTCTAGTCGCCAGGGCTAGTAATAATCGATACTGTAATAAATTAGACTTTTTTTCTCTGTTGAGAAGTGGTTATACTGAGTAAAATAAGTATAATCTCTGAATATTATTGATATGGAACCAATAACAGCTGCTGCGATCGCCACCCTAGTTTTTTCAGAAGCCTTGAAGGAAGGGGGAAAAGCTTTAGGTAAAGGGGTTTCAGAACAAGTTGCTCAACTATTGAGTGCAATTAGGCAGAAATTCCAAGCGGCGGGAATGGAAGGACTACTGAAAAGAGCCGAAGAAAATCCTACAGAAAAGAATACCTCAAAGTTCCAGGATGAACTGGAAACGCAAATGGAGGAAGATGCAGCTTTTGCTAATCGGTTGCAAGAACTGATGACCCAGCTAAAAGCCAATCAAACCATTAATCAAATAGTCCTCAAGGGAGTCAAGGTACAGGGTAAAGCCAAGGTAGGCGATATAGATTTGACCGCGACAAGAGAGGGTGCAGTGAATCAAGAAGCGCTGGTTGATTCTCAATTTGGTGATGATCTTGACCTTGGCAATATCAACATGAAGGCTTAGGATCATGAGCGAAAATCGCCCTAATCCTGAGCAAATACGGCAGAACGCCTTTGAGAATGTTCAAGCCCGTGATATAAAAATTGGAGTCTTTAACCAGTCTATAAATCTGGGCGAAACTTCCCAAGCCATTGGTATTCCGCAAAATTTACCCCTGAGTGGGGTGGTGAAATTTGTGGGACGTGATGAAGAACTGCAAAAACTCCACCAACTTTTACAGGAAAATCACCAAGTAGCCATTGCTGCGATCGCGGGAATGGGTGGACTGGGTAAAACAGAACTCGCCTTGCAATATGCAATGAGTCAGCGCGACACCTACAAAGGTGGACTGTGCTGGTTACAACCGAAAGCTGAGGATGTGGGCGTTCAACTGGTGCGATTTGCCAGAACTCAGCTTGATTTAGAACTACCAAAAGATTTGGTGGATTTACCCGCACAAGTGCAATTCTGCTTGCGGAATTGGCGTGAGGGTGATGTGCTGCTAGTGGTGGATGATGTCACAGATTACCAGCAAGTCAAAACTTACCTAAATGGGCTATCTTCCAGATTTAGAGTGTTGATGACTACGCGCCAACTCTTGGGTGCATCCATCAAGCAATTACCTTTGGATGTATTACAACCAGAAGCAGCCTTGGAGTTGTTACGGTCTTTGCTGGGAGAAACACCAGAGCGAATTGATAGAGAATTAGATGTAGCAAATCAGTTGTGTGCATGGCTGGGATATTTACCCTTGGGTTTGGAGTTAGTGGGGCGGTATCTGGCGAGGAAACAGGATTTATCCCTCTCGAAAATGATGGGGCGCTTGGATAAAGAGCGATTAGAACAAGCTGCACTTGTTAAGCTCGACGATGACAACAAAGAAAAATTGGGAGTGAAAGCAGCCTTTGAGTTGAGTTGGCAGGAATTAGCAGAGGATGATCAGCAATTAGGCTGTTTAATCAGTTTATTTGCAGCTGCACCCATACCCTGGAAATCAGTAGAACAGTGCCTACCAGAAGATGATGAGGAAGATTTAGAGAAAATTCGGGACGATAAGCTGCTGTATCTGCATTTACTCCAGCGCAAAGGTGAGGGAATCTATCAATTACATCCACTGCTGCGGGAATTTTTCCAGTCTAAGCTTACAGGTTTAGAGCAGGTAGAGGAATTTAAGCGATCTTTTTGTCAGGTAATGGTAGCAGTAAGCGATCTTTTTGTCAGGTAATGGTAGCAGTCGCCCAAGAAATTCCTCACACCCCCACACTTGAGGAAATTAATGCTGTTTCCCTTGCCATACCTCATATAGCTGAAGTAGCAAATCATCTGATTCAATACGTTTGTGATGAAGATTTATATTGGGTTTTCTTCGGCTTGGGTAACTTCTATGAAGGACAAGGTTTGTATATCCTAGCCGAACCTTGGAGACAGCAGTGTTTATCAACCGCACAAGACCGCTTGGGAGACAATCATCCCGATATCGCCGCTAGCCTTAACAACTTGGCAGAACTCTACTGTTCCCAAGGAAGGTACGACCAAGCCGAATCCCTGTATCTCCAAGCTTTAGAACTCTTTAAACGCCTGCTGGGAGACTATCATCCCAATATCGCCG
>NZ_CAWUOL010000072.1:0-27248 GCF_963923915.1 Nodularia chucula CCY0103
TCAGGCTCTATCCCTTATTCAACAAGCTGT
The DNA here is from genome assembly GCF_963923915.1 of Nodularia chucula CCY0103. Taxonomy (NCBI): domain Bacteria; kingdom Bacillati; phylum Cyanobacteriota; class Cyanophyceae; order Nostocales; family Nodulariaceae; genus Nodularia; species Nodularia chucula. Next base: position 31 of record NZ_CAWUOL010000072.1, read on the forward strand.
CTAGCTATGTTGTCACCCGTTAAGCCTCTTTAGTCATGAATCTTTCTACTCTGTTATTAAGGCTTTTTTGGGGATTTTTGTGTCAATTTTTCAAAACTACGTCTTTTTTACCTTCCTTGATTAATAAAAGTGATGCTTTGAGCATTTTTAGTCAACAAAAACTTATCTTTGCTACTGCCTGATTACCTACTTATTTCTTCTGTTGTTTTTTCACGACTTTTTCAGCAAGCCCGACATAAAAATCCCCCACCTTGCGGCAGGGGACTTTTATTACTCACCTACAAAACTAGTAGCGGAAATTAACCGAACTTACCAGCAGTGGAGGCAATCAAGAACGCTGCATAGGTAACAACATAACCAACGGTGAAGTGGGCTAAACCTACCAAACGAGCTTGAACGATAGATAGTGCAACGGGCTTGTCTTTCCAGCGAACTAAGTTAGCTAGAGGAGTACGTTCGTGCGCCCAAACAAGGGTCTCAATCAACTCTTGCCAGTATCCTCTCCAGGAGATGAGGAACATGAAACCAGTTGCCCAAACAAGGTGTCCGAAGAGGAACATCCAAGCCCAAACAGACAAGTTATTCACGCCGTAGGGGTTGTAGCCGTTAATTAACTGAGCAGAGTTAGCCCAGAGATAGTCACGGAACCAGCCCATCAGGTAAGTAGAGTTTTCGTTGAACTGAGCAACGTTACCTTGCCAAATACCTAGATGTTTCCAGTGCCAGTAGAAGGTTACCCAACCAATGGTGTTCAACATCCAGAACATCGCTAGGTAGAAGGAGTCCCAGGCGGAGATGTCGCAAGTACCGCCACGGCCTGGACCGTCGCAAGGGAACGCATAGCCGAAGTCCTTTTTATCGGGCATCAACTTGGAACCACGAGCGTCCAAAGCACCTTTAACAAGTACCAAGGTGGTGGTGTGAATAGCCAAAGCGAATGCATGGTGTACCAGGAAGTCGCCAGGGCCAATTGTTAAGAACAAGGAGTTGGTGCCAGAGTTGATGGCATCCAACCAGCCACCTAACCAAACGTTGCCGTAGTTAGGATACGCTGTGTAGGCTACGCTGTCGGGGTTAGACAGCAAGGTGTCTAAACCGTAAAGTACCTTACCGTGAGCAGCTTGAATGAATTGTGCGAACACAGGCTCAATCAAGATTTGCTTTTCAGGAGTACCAAAAGCTACTACTACGTCGTTGTGTACATACAAACCGAGGGTGTGGAAGCCTAAGAATAGCGATACCCAGCTGAGGTGAGAGATAATCGCTTCTTTGTGCTGTAGCACACGGTCAAGTACGTTGCCTTTATTTTGTTCGGGGTCGTAGTCACGTACCCAGAAGATGGCGGCGTGGGCAAAAGCACCAACCATCAAGAAGCCAGCAATATACTGGTGGTGGGTGTACAGCGCTGCCTGTGTTGTGTAGTCCTTAGCAATGAATGCATAAGGAGGCAGGGAGTACATGTGCTGCGCTACCAAGGAGGTGATGGTTCCTAGTGCTGCCAAAGCTAAGGACAGCTGGAAGTGCAGTGAGTTGTTAATGGTGTCGTATAGACCTTGGTGAGGCAGGTTGAATTGACCTTCACTCTTGCTACCAGGGACTAAACCGGATTTGGAGTTGAGCATTTCTTTGATGCTGTGACCAATACCGAAGTTAGTTCGGTACATATGACCAGCAACAATGAAAATAACTGCGATCGCCAAGTGGTGGTGAGCCATATCGGTCAGCCACAAAGATTCTGTCTGAGGATGGAAGCCACCCAAGAAAGTCAGAATAGCTGTACCTGAACCTTCAGACGTACTAAAAATATGGCCGGCAGTATCAGGGTTCTGAGCGTAAACGCCCCAGTTACCTGTGAAGAAAGGTGTCAAACCTGCTGGGTGGGGCAGTGTGGTGAGGAAGTTATCCCAACCAACGTGCTGTCCGCGAGATTCAGGGATAGCAACGTGAATCAAGTGACCAGCCCAAGCCAAAGAACTAACACCGAACAAACCAGCTAAGTGGTGGTTCAAACGGGGTTCAGCACTCTTGAACCAAGAGAGGCTAGGACGGAACTTGGGTTGCAAGTGCAACCAACCAGCAAATAAGAATAATGCTGCCAACAACAGGAGGAACACGGAACCGGTGTACAGTTCGCTGTTTGTCCGCATCCCGATGGTGTACCACCAGTGGTAAACACCAGAGTAAGCAATGTTTACAGGGTTGCTAGCGCCAGCTTGGGTAAATGCTTCAATAGCGGGTTTACCAAAGTGGGGGTCCCAAATCGCATGGGCGATAGGACGGACGTGAAGGGGATCTTTAATCCACTGTTCAAAGTTACCTTGCCAGGCTACGTGAAACAGGAGGCTGGATGCCCACAGGAAGATGATTGCCAAGTGACCGAAGTGAGTGGCGAAAATCTTTTGGTAAAGATTCTCTTCAGTCATGCCATCATGGCTTTCAAAGTCGTTGCCTGTAGCGATCGCATACCATATCCGACGGGTAGTCGGGTCCTGTGCGAGATCCTGGCTAAATTTTGGAAATTTCGTTGCCATAGGTTTGATAAATCCTCTGACTTTTAGCCATCAGGTGTCAGCTTTTAGAGTTCTGAGTTTTGAGTGCTAAGTTTTGAGCTTTGATGACTCAGCCCCTAGCACCCAGCACTCAGGACTCTTGAAGTGAATTGCTACCCTACTGAAAGGATGTGTGCATGGAAGAATGCCCAGGTTGTCACTATTCCTCCTAAGAGGTAGTGAGCTACACCTACAGCTCGTCCCTGAATAATGCTCAGAGCGCGAGGCTGAATTGCTGGTGCTACTTTCAGCTTATTATGCGCCCAAACGATGGACTCAATTAGTTCTTGCCAGTAGCCGCGACCACTGAACAGGAACATTAAGCTGAATGCCCAGACAAAGTGAGCGCCTAAGAATAGTAGACCATAAGCAGATAAAGCACTGCCGTAGGAGTTGATTACTTGTGCAGCTTGCGCCCACAAGAAGTCACGCAACCAGCCATTAATGGTGATGGCACTTTGGGCAAAGTTACCACCAGTAATGTGAGACACATTACCTGCTGCATCTACTGTTCCCCAGACATCTGATTGCATTTTCCAACTGAAGTGGAAGATCACAATCGATAGGGAGTTGTACATCCAAAATAATCCGAGGAACACATGGTCCCAACCAGATACTTGGCAAGTACCGCCACGACCTGGACCGTCGCAAGGGAAGCGGAAGCCTAAGTTTGCCTTGTCTGGAATCAGACGAGAACTACGGGCGAATAATACACCCTTGAGCAGAATCAGGACGGTAACGTGAATGGTGAAGGCGTGGATATGGTGGACTAAAAAGTCTGCTGTACCCAAAGTAATAGGCATCATTGCCACTTTGCCGCCTACAGCCAAAATACCGCCGCCAAAAGCATAGCTAACTGGCTCCAAAGCATTAGGAGCAGTACCACCAGGTGCTAGGGTATGCAGGTTTTGCACCCACTGAGCAAATACTGGCTGCAACTGAATTGCTGAGTCGGAGAACATATCTTGGGGACGACCCAAGGCACGCATTGTATCGTTGTGGATGTACAGTCCAAAGCTGTGGAAGCCAAGGAAAATACACACCCAGTTCAGGTGGGAAATGATAGCATCCCGGTGACGAATCACACGATCTAGCACGTTGTTTTGGTTCACAACGGGATCGTAATCCCGCACCATGAATATGGCTGCGTGAGCCGCACCACCAACAATCAAGAAGCCACCGATCCACATATGGTGGGTGAATATACACAATTGCGTTGCGTAGTCCGTTGCCAAGTAAGGATACGGAGGCATTGCGTACATATGGTGAGCAATGATGATGGTCAGTGAACCCAAGAAAGCAAGGTTAGTTGCCAACTGAGCGTGCCAGGATGTGGTCAGGTTTTCATACAAACCTTTATGACCTTCTCCTGTGAAGGGACCTTTATGGTTTTCCAGGATTTCTTTAATGCTGTGACCGATACCCCAGTTGGTACGGTACATATGACCAGCAATGATGAACAGAACCGCGATCGCCAAATGGTGATGGGCAATATCAGTCATCCACAAGCCGCCTGTTACGGGGTTTAAACCGCCCTTGAAGGTCAGGAAGTCAGCGTACTGACCCCAGTTCAAGGTGAAGAATGGTGTTAACCCACTAGCAAAGCTGGGATATAAATCTGTCAACAAGTCTTTGTTCAGGATGAACTCGTGGGGCAAAGGTATATCTTTAGCCGCTACACCTGCATCCATGAGTTTGTTGATTGGTGCTGACACATGGATTAGGTGTCCAGTCCATCCCAAGGAACCACAACCTAGCAATACTGCCAAGTGATGATTCAGCATTGACTCCACGTTCTGGAACCATTCCAGTTTGGGAGCGCGCTTGTGGTAATGGAACCAACCAGCAAATAGGAACAATCCTGCTAGTACCAAACCGCCAATAGCGGTTACGTAAAGCTGGAATGAGCTTGTGATGCCCCAGCCACGCCATACTTGGAACAAGCCAGAGGTGATCTGAATACCGTGGAATCCACCACCGACATCACCATTTAAAATGTCTTGTCCCACAATGGGCCAAACTACTTGAGCGCTGGGACGCACGTTGAGCGGGTCGCTCAACCAAGCTTCGTAATTCGAGAATTTAGCGCCGTGGAATAACATCCCGCTTAACCAAATCGCTACTACGGATAAATGTCCGAAGTGTGCCGCGAAGATTTTGCGAGAAATGTCTTCTAAATCGCTTGTATGTGTATCAAAGTCATGGGCGAGGGCGTGAAGGTTCCAAATCCAGGTGGTGGTTTTGGGACCTTTGGCTAAGGATCTGTCGAAGTGTCCTGGCTTTGCCCATTTTTCAAATGAGGTAGGAACCGGATCTTTATCAACAATCACTCTGGCCTTCTTCTCCTCTCGCTCCGGAGGACTAATCGTCATTCGACCTCCTCTCTTGGTAAGGAATGAGGAATCATAATTACCACAAAGTTTAACCTAGTCGCAAACTACAGACTTTCCTGGAGCAGTGATGAAGACTCTATGTGGAAGTTTGTTTCTGTGTTGAATTATAGAGTCATTACCAGTGCATTGTTAAACACATTTTAACAATAATTCAAATTAGCTGAAATAATTGCCTAATCAGCCTTTTAATTTCAAACTTTTGCGCGAAAAGTCAAGACTTTCTTGATTTAATTTACAAACAATAACAATTCGTAAAACTTATGGTTCAGCCCAGAAGCGTTGATATTGCAGCGTTATATTCCGGAAATTTTTTTTATGTTGCGATCGCTACCGGAATAAGCTAAAAAATTATTAATTATTTTTAAGATACTTCAGAAACTTAAAAGAAAATGTTAATTGACGAACGCTAGAAAAAAATCTCATCTTTTGGGATATGGTATCCGATGCCCAGTTTAAGCCAAAATAACTGAGTTCAGTTACTGACCACTATCAATAGGATAAAATGCATGAAATCTTGGCAGCAAGGGGTGTTCCACCAGATATTTTCTCTGAAATTTAATATTTTTAAGTGGCTGATCACATTAGTGCTGGTATTGACCTTAACCAGTTGCGGTGAAAAAGCAGGTAACCAAGAAATATCTATTAGCCAGAGAAATAACCCGCCCAAAATTTCTCAGATTTCTCAGCAATTTTCTGAAGTTTCTCCACCAGAGGTCATCCAGCAACTACGCCTCTCATTGGACAATTATCGCCCACAGGTAAAAATTCTCTCTCCCCAACCCGATCAAATTCTCCAAGACGATAAAGTTACAGTCAGCTTTCAGGTCAAGGACATACCGATATTTAAAGATCCAGAATTGGAATTAGGGCCTCATTTACAGGTAATTTTGGATAATCAACCTTATATAGCCGTTTATGACGTTAATCAGCCTTTAATTCTACCAGAACTCTCTCCAGGTACACATACCCTGCGCGTCTTTGCATCTCGTCCTTGGCACGAAAGCTTTAAAAATGAAGGTGCTTACGCCCAGACAACATTTCATATTTTCACCAAAACTGACGATAATAATCCCGATCCTCATCTGCCAGTTTTAACCTACAGCCGACCCAAAGGTAGTTATGGAGCAGAACCCATTCTATTAGACTTTTACCTAACTAACGCTCCTCTGCACCTTCTAGCTGAGGATAACCCCAACGATACCATCAGCGATTGGCGCATCCGTTGCACCATTAATGGTGAAAGCTTCATTTTGGATCGCTGGCAACCAATTTACCTGAAAGGCTTTAAACCCGGTAACAATTGGGTAAAACTAGAATTTCTCGATAATCAGGGAAATCCTCTGAAAAATGCCTTCAATACCACAGCCAGAGTGATTAATTATCAGCCCAAGGGTAAAGACACACTTTCCCGAATTGTCAGAGGAGAATTGTCAGCAGATGAAGCGGGTAGCATTGTAGATCCAAATTACACTGCTAAAAAACCAGTGGCTGAACCTGTACTTACTCCCAGCATTGAAAAAACACCGTCACCACAGCCCATACCTAAAACTCAACTTCCAGAAACACCGGTAATAGAACCAGAAGTTGTAAAACCTACACCTGAAATTGAAGCACCGGAAAAAGTAAGTAAACGAGAAACACCAAAGTCTGAGGGATTTTTCAAACGTTCGCCAGTCCCCACAACCGCACCGTTACCAGGAATTATTCAGTCCCCTGCATCAAAAACGCAACCTGAAGTGATTCCTGCACCTGAAATTGAAGCACCGGAAACACCAAAGTCTAGTGAGTCGCCAGCACCGGAAGAACAACCAGAGGTAACAGGTGAATCAACACCATTACCCACAAAAATTACTCCCAATGCTGAAAAACAGGGATTAAAAAGATTACAAAAATATTTCCAGCCTCGAAAGTTACCAAATGATCAACCATCTGCCATTGAGTCTCCAGTAGTTCCAGAAACTACACCCACACCAGAACCAGAGGAAAAAGCTGGAGAATATAAAATTACCAGTTTTGATCAATCATGATCACCATTGCCAAATTTATACAGCATTACCCATACCAAAGCACAGTCAATGACTCCCCGTGTTCGAGCGCCAGAATTACCACAAAATTATACTTGGCTTAATACTGCTCAACCCTTATCTCTTAAAGAACTCAGGGGTAGAGTCGTAATTTTAGACTTTTGGACATACTGCTGTATTAATTGTCTGCATATTCTCCCAGATTTGAAATACTTAGAACAAAAATATCCAGATAGTTTAACTGTCATCGGCGTACACTCGGCCAAATTTGACAACGAAAAAGAAATTGAGAATATTCGCCAAGCCATCCTGCGCTACGACATCGAACATCCAGTTTTAGTTGACCGTGATTTTCGGGTTTGGGAAGAATATGCAGTGCGTGCTTGGCCTACCTTCATGATTATTGATCCAGCAGGTTACGTCGTAGGTTATCTTTCGGGTGAAGGTAAGCGTGATACTTTAGACGAGTTAATTCAGCAGTTAATTAATCAACACCAAGCAAAAGGTACAATTAACTTTCAGGAAATCAGCCTCACTTTAGAAAAACAGCGTCAACCATTAACTACACCATTAGCTTTTCCCGGTAAAGTTCTCGCCACTCCCGCCGGCTTATTTATCGCTGATTCTGGACATCATCGTGTGGTGATGAGTAGCTACGAAGGAGAAATTCTACAGATAATTGGGACAGGAAAATCTGGCTTAACCGATGGTGGATTTAACGAAGCGCAGTTTTTCGCACCCCAAGGAATGGCATTTGACCAAGAAAATCAAATTCTGTATGTTGCTGATACAGAAAATCATAGCCTCCGACAAGTTGACCTCAAAAGTCAAAGAGTCAAAATCATCGCCGGAACTGGTGAACAAAGCTACAATATGCGTCCTCATGGGGGTGCGGGATTAGAAACGTCCTTAAATTCCCCTTGGGATCTGGTGCAATGGGGACAAACCTTGTTTATTGTCATGGCTGGTTCCCATCAAATTTGGCAAATGAACTTAGAAAGCGGTATTGTGACAACCTATGCTGGTACTGGTGCAGAAGCTTGTATGGATGGTGTGCTTACAGAGTCAGCCTTTGCCCAACCCAGTGGAATCACTACCGATGGAGAAGAATTATATATTGCTGATAGTGAAGTCAGTTCCATTCGTGGCGTGAGACTCAAAGAACCCCAACAAGTCAGAACCATTTGTGGTAGTGGAGATTTATTTGGTTTTGGTGATGTTGATGGAGCAAGCGAGAATGTCCGCTTGCAGCATTGTTTGGGAGTGGAATATGCCCAGAATTATCTGTGGGTAGCAGATACTTACAACCACAAAATTAAATTAGTCAGCCCCAGTACAGGCAATTGTCAAACAATTTTAGGAGATGGTTCTGCGGGTTTAAAAGACGGTCAAGGTCAAAATACACGCTTCTGTGAACCTTCGGGACTGAGTATGATGGAAAACTATCTATATATTAGTGATACCAATAACCACGCTATCCGTCGAGTAGATTTGAATACCTTTGAAGTGACAACTTTAGAGTTTCCTGATTTGTGTGCGCCAGATATGTGTATTCCACCGATGGGGTAGAAGAACAAAAAACCTCCGCGTACCTTTGCGCTAACCTCCGCGCCCCTCTGCGTTTAAAAAGTCATCATTATAGAAAATATACTGAAAAATTCCTACCAATAACTAGTAAATATCACAATACAAGCTTATTACTTCAGCAATGCACTCTCACAGAATCATCCACTTGATTACTTACCGATGTATTTACTAAAACGAAGTAAAAAAAGCATCATGAAAATCTGACAATCTTTTACATAAAAAATCAACAAATACATGGTAGATTTTAAATCCATTCTTTTCCATTCAAGGGTCGCCCCATGCATCTACACTATTTACACACCCAACACCTTGAGGAATTAGTTAAGAGTAGTAGTATAGATTTACACTTAGCGCAACTAAATTTTAAATCTTTATCCGACGTATCAGCTTATGAGTATCTATTAATTTCTGAGGATCTTCCCCGGACTAACACTGGTAGGGTAAAAAATAGTTGGTTACAGCGCTACAATCATGTCACAGCAGGGGGTTGGTGGTGTTCTGGCTTAGATCCTTTGAATAATTGGCAATCAATGGAATGGGGATGTTTTAAACCTAACCAACCCAGAATCAGTAATAAGGGAAAATCGATTAAGTACGAACATCCACCCAGCACACCTACAAGGGTATTTTGCCTGCGGGTGACAATGAAGATTTGGCAGCAAGTGTCTCAACGGTATAATTTAGCTATACCCACGAGTATCAAGATCAATCAGGATGGAGAGGCTGAGGGCTTTTGGCAATGGGTAATGCAGCAGAGTATACCTATAATTATCTGCGAGGGTGTGAAGAAAGCAGCAGCATTATTAACACAAGGATACGCTGCGATCGCCATTCCGGGAATTACCAGTGGTTATCGGGTCGTCAAAGATATATCTGGTAAAGTCACCACTCGTCAACTGATTCCTGACTTAGCAGCCTTTGCTATCAAAAAACGTACCTTTTATATTTGCTTTGATTTTGAAACTCAACCCAGAAAAATTGCTGCTATCAATAACGCCATTTCCCAATTAGGTTGTTTATTTCAATCAAAAAAATGCCCTGTCAAAGTTATCCAACTTCCCGGAATAGAAAAAGGTGTTGATGAATTAATTGTTGCTAAAGGTGTAAGTGCTTTCGAGAAAGTTTATCGCCAAAGTAATGATTTAGAAATTCATTTAGCCCAAAGTCAACCCCATAGTCAATTAACTATTCCGGCTACACTCACAGTTAACTGTCCTTACTTAGAAGACATTTGTTATCCCACGGCGGGATTAGTAGGAGTCAAATCAGCCAAAGGTACAGGAAAAACCACAGCACTGCAAGGCCTGGTTAATCAAGCTAAAACTTTAAATAGACCTGTATTATTAATTACCCATAGGATTCAATTAGGTCGGTTTTTGTGTAAAAAAATTGGTATTCAATGGGGATTAAATCATAGTGAATATTTAATGCAAGCAGATCAGGTTTTACCTGTCATCAGCGACACATTGGAAATCACTAATTCTTTTGGTTTATGTGTTGATTCTTTGTGGAAACTTAACCCCCAAGATTGGCAAGGAGCGATATTAATTCTGGATGAAGTAGAACAATCTTTATGGCATTTATTAAATAGTAGCACTTGTAAACATAAACGAGTGAAAATTTTAAAATTATTTCAACAGCTAATTTCTACAGTGTTAACAACAGGAGGTTTAGTAGTTGCCCAAGATGCTGATTTATCAGATGTATCTTTAGAATATTTACAAAGATTATCAGGAATCAAATTAACCCCTTGGCTGCTAGTAAATAAATGGAAACCCCAGACAGGGTGGAAGGTGACTTTTTATGATTCTCCTAACCCCACCCCGTTGATACATCAATTAGAATTAGATTTAATAGCAGGGCGTAAATGTTACGTTACTACTGATAGTCGTTCTGGGCGTTATAGCTGTGAAACCATTGAAGGCTACCTCAAAGAACGGTTAGCAAAATTACGACAGCAATTTCCTAAATCATTAGTAATTAGTAGTCACACAACCAGTACACCTGGTCACGCAGCAGTTGATTTTGTTGGAGATATTAATCAAAAAATTCCGGAATATGATGCCGTTTTTGTAACTCCTAGCTTGGGGACAGGAATTAGTATTGATGTCCAACATTTTGACCGAGTTTATGGGATATTCCAAGGGGTGATTCCTGACTCGGAAGCACGACAAGCATTAGCACGAGTCAGAGATGATATACCACGAATAGTGTGGTGTGCTAAACGGGGAATAGGTTTAATTGGCAGTGGTAGTACAAATTATCGCTTACTGTCTGACTGGTATCAAGAAAATCAAAAAGAAAACTTAGCTTTGCTGAGTCCTTTACATAAAATAGATGTAGATTTGCCATTAGTTTATGACCCGGTGCATTTGCGGACTTGGGCAAAATTATCTGCAAGGGTAAATGCTTCTATTCGTCTGTATCGGCAATCAATGCAAGATGGTTTAATAGCAGATGGACATCAAATGTGGTTAAGGAGTAATGCTGCTCACAATAATATTATCAGAGATTTACGCCTAGCATTTTTAGCTACTGATTCTGATGATGTAGAAAACCGGAAAAGATTAGTTGTAGAAATTGTTAAAGTACAAAGAGACTGGGCAGAAAAACGTCAGAAAGCTAAAGATATTAAATGTCAAATTAGAGAAATTAAGCACCAACATCAATTATTAGCCGCGAATGCTGTAGCTAATGCGAGAGACATCAATTATGTAAAATATGATCAACTATTAAATAAACATTCTCTATCAGAAGCTGAACGTCACCAAATTGATAAATATACCCTCAGACAAAGGTATGGTATTCCGGTTACTTCTGAATTAAAGTTGCGAGAGGATAAAGGATACTATTTTCAATTATTAATTCACTATTATCTTACACATGAAAGTGAGTATTTTCATGTCAGAGATCAGCAAGAGTGGTATCAACAATTATTGTGGGGTGATGGTAAAGTTTTCTTGCCAGATTTAAAAACTTATACCTGTAAGGTTGAAGCTATGCGGGCGTTAGGAATGCTACAACTTCTAGAACCAGAAAGAAAATTTACAGAACATCACCCTGATTTAGTCCTACTAAAAGATGTTGCTACTCAGCATAGTAAACATATTAAAAGAGTGCTAGGTATTGATTTGGTGAGGGGGAAAGAAAGTATTTCAGCGATAAAAATATTTAGCCGACTGTTAAACTTATTAGGTTTGAAACTAAAGCGAGTTGATGACACATATCAAATAGACTCAGAGACATTATATGATGGCAGGGAAAAAATATTTACAATTTGGCATCAACGAGATGAATTAATGTTGGCGGGTATAAATAATTTTGAGCGTAAAACGGCTAATAATTCTTCAAAATTTCAGGTTGAATCTGGGAAAAATAAATACGTCGCCGTCAATAATTAAATGGGAGGCGTTGCAGAATAGAAATATGAATTAGTGCGCTCGCTATGAAATATCCAAAATGTGCATCAACTCATATTCGCAAAAATGGTAAACAAAATCATATATGTGTTAAATGTGGTCGTCAGTTTATTGATTCTATAAATCGAAGAGTTACTAAGAAGAAATAAAATGTGAATGTTTAGAAATGTATGTCAATGGATATGGTTTTCAAGCAATAGAACGGGTTAAAAACGTACATCATACGACAGTCATAAACTGGGTAAAAGAGGTAGGTAACACCTTGCCACATACACCAGAATATGATGAAATACCAGAAATTACCAAATTGATGAATTAGAAACATTTATATGTACATTTTGTGGGATGGTAACTGGGATAGACCAGAAATAGAGATATCTGATTCGTCACAAGGTCTAATTAAACTGGGAAGGCTTTTTTTTAAAATTAAGGAAAACTTTAAACTTCAGGCAGCGCAAAAAAAATCAGATTTTTATTCTGAAAACCTTGAGGGTCTTTTAGTGAGATTATCTCAAAGCCAATATGTAGAAAAATTTGATTTACTTAAGATTTTTATTGATAATAAACATCTTGTATTTGAAGGCTCTCAATCAGCTTTTGACAAGCTGGGTATGTCATTATTAAACTACTTTCATGAAAATAGTCACAAAAATGAACATTTTCATTTAGATTATGTGGAACAAGACCCCCTGTTAGCACCTACAAACTGCTCCATAATATTTTTATGTGCAGAAGGAGAGGGAGTTAAATCTGGTTTATGCTTAATAAATGGGGTCGATTTAGATTAAACAACTTGAAAATTTGTTGCTTCCTCCATTGGCTCATAACTATGATTTAATTGTTCAATGCCCCGGTCAATTAAATCTAAACCTTGCTGAACTGTTTCAATTAAACTTAAATTTCCTCGTAATTCAGCCGCACCGACAAAACCTTTGGCGTACCAAGTCATGTGTTTACGGGCTTGACGGACTCCGCGATCGCCTTTATATTCCCATAATGCTTGCAAATGATCTTTGGCACATTCCAAGCGCTGAATAGGACTAGGTGGTAATAACATTTCCCCGGTTTTTAAGAAGTGATCAATTTCTCCCACCAAAAAGGGATAACCCAAAGTACCACGAGAACACATCACCCCATCAGCGCCAGTTTGTTCTAAACATTTTACAGCCGCTTCCACTGAGAAAATATCCCCATTTCCAATTACCGGAATAGAAAGCACTTCTTTTACACGAGTAATCCATTCCCATCGGGCATTACCATTGTAGCCTTGAGCGCGGGTGCGTCCATGCACTGTAATCATTTGCGCCCCAGCATATTCCATGCGCTTGGCAAAATCCAGAATTGTAATTTCCTGATCATTCCAACCTATGCGGGTTTTGACAGTAACGGGGACATTAACAGCTTTCACCACTTCCCTGACAATTGCTTCTGCTATTTCTGGTTGACGCAATAAAGATGAACCGCCACCGTTTTTAGTAATTTTATTTACCGGACAACCCATATTAATATCAACAGTATCAGCACCTTCGGCAACTGCTTTTATGGCTGCTTCTGCTAAAAAATCCGGGCGACAATCAAATAATTGAATGCTGATTGGTCTTTCTTGGGGGTCTACCTCCATAATTTTGGGTAATTCTTTGACATAGTGTAACCCCGTAGCATTGACCATTTCTGTATACAACATGGAATCGGGCGCATAGCGACGCACCAGACGACGAAACACCATATCTGTCACCCCGGATAAAGGGGACTGAAGGACTCGGCTTTTAACTTCCAGGGAACCGATTTTCAGGGGTTGAGAAAGTTTAGCTTTTAAAGTAGGAGATAGTATAACCATAAGATTTAATGTTGTGAAAAATGATGAGGTTAATTTTAGTGTAAAGGAGTAGAAATAGTTTCGCGCAGAGACTTTTCAGGGGCAAAGGTTAGACCAATTTCATATAAAGAAGCATCAAAAGAACCCCTCCCTAACGGCAAGCGAGGAACCACTATGTCCTCTACGATCTTAATTAACCGCTTGTTTCGACGAACGTTTCCTAAGTCTACCTGAGACAGTTCCTTGGCTGCCCACTTTTCCATGATTCCATTACCCGATTCTGTTCTCTCCGCACTATACTTAGCAAGCTGTTTCCGCTTATGTTAAGTATTTTATTGGATTCTTAAGAAAGATCCGGGTAATGGATAGCTCTCACTGGGAGGGGCTGGGGGTAGGGTTCCGTTCACCTCCTAGTCATCAACCCCCTAGATTCCTCAACCAAGCGAATAAACTCACCCCGATAGCCTTCCTTATCTTCTCCCCTAGCTTGAGTAGCCAAATTCATCACCAAATCCAAATCTGCATTTCCCTTATATTCAGAATCACGCAACACCATTCCAAAAGTCGCCACCGCCGCCGCAAATCTCAAATCAGTGGAAGGTACTCTGTCCCCATTGGAATCTGGGATAGTTTGGGTAATCAGTTGACTAGTGTTTTCTTGGGGTAACTTATAACGGAGTTTGACCAACATCATTTCATTTCCCGCACTATTGGCCGTAGTCACATCAGGACGCTGATAACGCAAAGGGTCTACATCCGGTAGTTTTACACCACTCTCTATACCAGTGGGAATCACTTCATACAGTGCTGTCACAGAATGACCAGCCCCAATTTCCCCTGCATCTTTTTGATCATTATTAAAATCTTGGTTTTGCAATAGGCGGTTTTCGTAACCAATCAAGCGGTATGCTTGGACTTTAGCAGGATTAAACTCCACCTGAATTTTCACATCCTTAGCAATGGTAAACAGAGTTCCCCGAATGTCATTAACTAAGACTTTTTGAGCTTCTAATAAAGTATCAATGTAGGCATAGTTGCCATTACCCTTATTAGCTAGTTGCTCCATTTTGCCATCTTTATAGTTACCAGTCCCAAAACCCAGAACAGTGAGGAAAATGCCCTGGTCTCGCTTCTGTTCAATTAGTCGTGTCAATTCAGCATCACTAGAAATCCCAACATTAAAATCTCCATCGCTGGCTAAAATTACTCTATTATTACCAGACTTGAGAAAGCTTTCTCTAGCGACGTTATAAGCCAATTCAATCCCCTGACCACCCGCCGTAGAACCTCCCGCCTCCAAGCGGTCAATGGCCGCCAAAATTTCTGCTTTTTCACTCCCAGAGGTCGCAGGTAATACTAACCCAGCATTCCCCGCATAAACTACCAAACTTACCCGGTCTTGAGGACGTAGTTCATCCACTAGCAATTTCAAGGACTGTTTTACCAAGGGTAATTTATTGGGTTCATTCATGGAACCAGAAACATCAATCAGAAATACTAAATTGCTGGGTGGTAAGGTTTCACTTTCTAAGCGTTTACCTTGCAAACCTACCTGTACTAGCTTGTGTTGCGGATTCCAGGGCGCAGCAGTAACTTCAGTAGTCACAGAAAAAGGGCGATCGCCTCTGGGTTGAGGATAATTATAAGTAAAATAGTTAATTAATTCCTCTATCCGCACCGCATCTTTGGGTGGCAATTGCCCTTGAGTAATAAACCGTCGCATATTACTGTAGGATGCTGTATCTACATCTATAGAAAAAGTGGAAAGAGGGTCATTACTGACGCGATGAAAAGGATTATCTGAAATCCGGTTATAGTTCTCAGTGTTGAATGTACCACCTGTTTGGACTTCAGGGGCAACCATACCCTCAATACTGCTACGAGTTTGAACTCCAGGGCGACTGGGACTGACAAAACCTTGATCTTGGACAGATGGCGAGGGTATACTAGCGGGTCTAGTCTTGGCGATAGACTCAGCCTGATCACGTTCTCTGGTAGCTATGTCATTACCAGATGCTAACTCATTCAGCGAATTGTTGAGGGTTGTTAACTCCGGTGCAAATTCTCTCTGTAATCGTTGCAGGGTTTTTAAGTCTGTTTGGGAAACTGTTGTGGAGTCAGTTACATCTAAACAATTATTCAAGACTGTAGCAAACTCTGTGCGAGTTATAGGAGAACTGCCAAAGTTCTGCACGGGGACGACACAACTATAATTTTTGACTAATGCTTGGAGTGCTTGGTAGTCCGAGTGATTGGGTAAAATGGAGTTATTTGGATTACTTTGATTGGCTGGAATGGCAATTGTCAGAGAATGATGTAACACCGCAATTCCTAATGACGGTATTAACAATAAGAGTATTAAGACACTCATTCTCTGCCACATTTTGGACGGAATCGGGTAAGACATGGCTAAATCCTCACAATCTATGTGACACTTACCCAGAATATTCCTAAGTAACCTGATATTTCCTCGCTGTTACAGTTTTGGTAACTGTTGCATTTTTAAATTGGTCTAACTTTCCTCTGAAGTTACACCAATTTAATATATATAGCAACCGCCAAGGAAGTTAGGACATAAACTGACCATAAAAGTTAGATACCAAAAGGCTTTTATCCTACTCCCCACACTCCCCACACCCCCACTCTCTACTCCCCAGCTATAGCTGCATAAAAAGAACCCCACCCTTAAATGATACAAAAAAAGCTCTATCAGATGTAAAGCAGCAACATGAACAAGCTACAAATACAAAAGATAGAGACAAATTGTCAACTGGCGACTAGAAGTCGCGGCTATACAAACTAAACCTAGCTGCGCGGGTTAAAAACCCCACTTTTTCATTACCTCTAGAGAGATCACAAGACTATCTGACCAACTTGCGGCGACGACCTAATAGACCAATAACACCAACACCAAGTAGAGTACCAAGACCAAGGCTAGGCTCAGGAACAACCACAGATGTCAGTCCAATCAGACGCTGATCGGTACTGATACTATCTACTAAGGTAGCTGCACCTGTGTCCAAGTTGATGGTATATAGATTGGAGCCAGATGCAGAGGTGGGAGTCGCTGCCAAAAAGGCAGTATTCACCCCATTTTCTGTGAAGATATCAAACCCTGCTGCCGAGCTAACATCGAAACCTAGCTCACCTACTAGTACCTGAGTGCCATCATTTGGAGGGTTTTGGATGAACAAGGCATTACTGATATAGTCAACGGTGTACAACGTGGTTCCAGTTGCCGGGTCATTATCACTATTAGTGTATGCCGCAGCAGTGATGTTGGGATCTCCTGGGTTTAATGTCCCATCAACAATCACCTCACCAGTCTCTACATTGATGCGGTAGTTTTGGTCATTGCCACCAACAACCCGCAGACGATCTGGAACTGGGTTGAAGTCTACTCCAGAAATAGTCCCTCCGTTGAAGGGTAAGGAGAGGGTACTGACAAAAGAAGCATTACCAGTGAATGGGTTAATGGTGTATAGGTTGTTGGTAGTCGTGAGACCATAGATCAGATTGTTAGCTGGGCGACGGTCAATACCCAACAAAAAACCCTCGACCCCAGTGACTGAAACTGTACTAGTAGTAGTGGGATTGTTGGAATCAAAAAGAACTAGATTGTTGTTTTCAGTTAATCCTACCAGACTAACAGCCGCGGCCTCTTTGGCGACGCTGACTACATCAAATATCGTTGCTACTAAAAGTGCAGTGATAACTGTACTTAATTTACTTATTTTCATTGAAAAGCCTTTAAATGGAAATTTAACTTATTTTACTGCTACAACATCTTAATTGATGGATATAAATAATTTTTATACAAGAGGTAAAGCTATATGCTGTAAAATTGTCATTGGTCCCTGTTCTTTGATTACCTGCATTTCCTGCTCGTTTCGTACTAGCAATGCTCCTGCAAATCCTAAAGAGTTGACACCTATACCAGCAAATTCTGCGTGCGATCGCGGTACAATCAACATCCATTCTCTTGTAGCTAAAAGATTATAAGCCCCAGATTGTCTATGATCTTCTTCTACTGTTAAATCCACAGCACTTAATAAGCTCTGATATAGCTCCAGTGTCCTTACTGCGGCTTCTAAAGGGGAATTACTCCAATTAGGGTCTAATTGCGTGAAAGCATGGATAAAAGGCAATTCTGGTATAGTTAATTCTGCTGATTTCAGTAGCGGTTCTATCGGTATTTTTAACTCTGATTGAGTAAGTGGTAAAGGTACTATTTGCAGATGTTTATGTGGCTGACTGGCTCCGGCAATTTTACCGCCATTGTAGAATACTAAACCATCAAACTCAGCTAAACACGCCCACATTGCCGTAAAATCTTCCAGGGTGAGTAATTTTTCCTGTTCTTCAAAGGCGCGGGTAATAATTAGTATATGATGGTCAACAACATTAAATTTGTTGAGTAGACAAACATGAGTTGGGGAAATATCCGCCACGAATAAATCTGGTTCGTAGGGAAGAAAAGGGTTAGTGTTTTTCTTTTGTTGCTGATTTTGATCTTTGCGGATCAGATTAGATAAAATCCTCACTAAAAACTTGATCCCATGCTGCTCAACAAATTCAAAATCTGTGGGTATTGATAATAACGCACCACATTTTAATGCATATTCAGTCTGTTCCTTGATCCTGTTCCACAAAGTACCAGATTGCAGTAATATTTTTTCCTGTACTATTTCCGTTTCTTTAAACATAATTGAAGTGTTATTCAGCCGACTATTGATAGCAGTTATGAACTATAGGAATCCTATTTTATTTCTGTTGGCGTAGCCTGCGCTTTGCGCTTACAACTGAAAAAGCCGTTCCCTACTCCCCACTCCCCACTCCCCTAAAAGAACATCACTTCACCCAATTCTTCAAATATTGCTTCAAACATATCATCGTCATTGTCTTGATGCATAGAACGCAGGTTGACAGGTCCACTGAGAAATTCTTTAATAGTAATTTTCTCCTCTCGAAAGTTCTTAACAAAATCCCGAATTGCTGCAACATTTTCAATTTCTGATTCTACTTGTTCCGCCATACTCCCAATGGGATCTATGCCTACTTTCGCGGCTTTACGACAATCGGAAACCATCGCCCCTTCTGGAGTGTGTTTCATTTGCCGCAGTTCTTGTTTTAATGTCTCGTATTGATTTTTGAGTATTTGGTTTTGCTGTTCTATCCTCATACATTGACGAGTTAAATCATCTGCACTATTCATATCAATATAGTTACCTACTTGATATTGTTGCTCAATTTCCAATAGTCGAGCTAAGTCACCCTCTTGGTAAGCCTTATTAATTTCTTTCATGATTTCGGTATGATGCTTTTGGGTTTCGCTATCTTTTACCTTATCGGGGTGAAATATTTCGGCTAAACTTAAGAATGTCTGACGAATTTTTCTAGCAGCATCTGATTTTTTATCAACAGAAAAATCTATATCCTCTGGCGCTGCACGATATTGATAATTTTCTTCTGTATTTGGATCTGAAAAATTATCTTCTTGGTCATGATTTCCAAAGATTTCGTCTAAATCTATGTCTTCTTCTTCATCTTCCAGATCATCTTTAGTAGGCTTAGGGGTGATAATTCTAGCTAACTGAAGTTGATAATAAATGGCTTCAATATCTTTTCTAGTCTGCTTACCCAATTTTCTGCGGGAGAAGATTTCATCAAATAGGGTATGAATCTCTCTATCGATATCTATCAACTTTTCAAACTTGGGATGACAGCGATTAAATATATCTGTGGCGACGGAACGCATCTGTTCAGCAAAATTTTTCAGTTCGGTGCGTTTTCTCTTAATTTGTTTCAATAGCCACTGGTGTTCTTGATCTAAACTTTCTAGGCGGATATGAATAGATGAAAGCGCCAGTGATGTTGTATTTGGGGACTGGGATGAAGATGTTGATTTTCTCGGCATAAGAAAGGCCAGTCTGAATAGGTTGACATCTGATACAGATCCTACAGCGAAAAGATTCAGTTTAATCAGTTAATTCGGGCGATCGCACGGGTCACAATTGCGGCAAACTGAAAACAGATCATTAAGAAAGGAGAACCAAGCTTATGAGTTGGACTAAAGTGCTTTCGGCGGATGTGTTAGCCTCAGAGGGTAGACAGGTGGTAAAAGTTGGCACACGGAAAATTTTGCTGGTGAACCACAACAATCAGCTTTATGCGGTGGATAATACCTGTCCCCATTTAAAAATGCCCATGAAAAATGGCAAAATTACTGAAAATGGGGCGATTGTTTGTCCTATACATCGGAGTGCTTTTGACTTAGGTACTGGTGAGGTACAATCTTGGTGTCCTTGGCCTCCCGTTGTCGGTAAAGTTCTATCTAAGATTTCACCAGAAAAGTCCCTACCAGTATTCCCGGTGCGTGTGGAGGAAGGTAGTATTTGGGTTGATGTAGAAGAATAGTCACCTGTAAAATTGCAAGCGATCGCTGTTCCTAGCCTAACTTAAACTCAAGGCGATCGCTTGCCCCCGTGCATAACGGCTCAATTCAGATTGCTATAGTAAAGATGACAAAGTTATCAGTGGAGTATGAATTATGCTCGAAAATCGAGACTACACCCTAATTATCGACAAAAGCGGTAGTATGGCTACCCCAGACCAGAAAGGTGGTAGAACCAGATGGGTATCAGCACAAGAATCTACCTTAGCCTTAGCGAGTAAATGCGACCAATTTGATCCCGACGGCATCACTGTATATTTATTTTCCGGGAGATTCAAGCGTTATGATAATGTCACAGCCTCTAAGGTGACACAAATCTTTCAAGAAAATGATCCCTCTGGTTCTACAGACTTAGCAGGTGTCTTAAAACACGCCACTGATGATTACTTTCAACGCAAAGGTGCAGGTGAAACTAAGCCCAATGGCGAAATTATCTTAGTCGTTACCGATGGCGAACCAGATGATCGCAAAGCGGTAATGAAGGTAATTATTGAAACTTCTCGCCGGATGGATGTGAATGAAGAATTAGGTATTTCTTTCATTCAAGTGGGGAGAGATGCACAAGCTACCCGCTTTCTCAAGGTTTTAGATGATGATTTGCAAAGCGCTGGCGCTAAATTTGATATCTGCGACACCATTACAATGGATGATATGGAAGATGTCACTTTATCAGAAGTGCTACTCAATGCCATTATGGACTAGGATAGATTCAGATAAACCTAGATTTTAACTGGGTACTAATTAATTTAAAATCATGGATTCTCTGGATAAGCTGCTAAATGAACTCAAGGCTGAATATCATCCAGCTAAACCCGCAGCATCACAACCACAGAAAACTTCAGCTAAGTCATTTACTCCACCACAAAAGCCTACATCTTTAGAAGATAATCTTTTAGCAGAAGTTAGGGCTGATTTTGCCGAACTAGATGCAATTGCGGAATTGAAAAAACAGCAGGAACTAGAACAGGAAAAAGTCCAAAAAGCCCAAATTCAAGCTCAAAAGTTTGCAGCTTTGCAATCAGAAGCGGAAGCATGGTTAAAACAATTAGCTCCGTTGTCTTCTGAAGGTATTTGGTTTGAAACATTTGCTCAAAGTTACCCCTCAAAATTAGAGGCGGCGATCGCATATTTACAAACTAATGGATCAAGCTAATCTTGAATTGGCAAAAAGTGTTCAACAGCCCATTCATGCATTGCATACAAAATTGGGATCAGACTTTTTCCCAAAGTTGTCAATGAATATTCTACCTTTGGGGGGATTTGTGCATATACTTCACGATGTATAATCCCATCTTCTTCCATTTCTCTAAGTTGCTGAGTTAGCATTTTTTGGGTAATTCCCGGTAAACTACGCTGCAATTCCCCAAAGCGCTTGACTTCTGAGATTAATTCTTTAATAATCAAAACTTTCCAGCGTCCGCCAATTACTTTTAATGTGGTTTCAACTTCACAAGTGAGCCTGCTATGTGTTTGCGCTTCAGCTTTCATAGTTACTTTGGAGTAAGTACCGTACTTTTAAGTGCCTACTTTCCATATTAACTGTACTTGGTTTAAAGTCTACTTAGTGACTTTTTCGGTCATTAATTTTCAGGCTATTTTGTACCCATCTGCATAGTTTCTCTGGGCAATTTTTTTATGGCAAATATTCTGCACATTGATACTAGTCCCCGTGGTGAACGTTCGATTTCCCGCGCCCTTACCTCTGAGTTCGTCACATCTTGGAAAGACACTCATTCTGGGGTAAATGTTACTTATCGGGATTTAGGTCGCAATCCTGTTCCCCATGTAGATGAATCATGGATTGCTGCTGCTTTTACACCAGTTGAAGCACATACACCTGAACTGACTGAAGCAATTAAGGTGTCTAATGAACTAGTGGATGAGTTCCTGGCTGCTGACTACTATGTTTTTGGTGTGCCAATGTATAACTTGAGTATACCTTCTACCTTCAAAGCTTATATTGACCAAATTGTCCGGGTTGGTAGGACTTTCGCTATTACAGAGAATGGTTATCAAGGTTTGGTGGATAGCAGTAAAAAGGTGCTAATTATTACTTCTCGTGGTGGGACTTTTCCGCCAGGAACCCCCTATGAAGTGTATGATCAGCAAGAACCCTATCTTCGCATCCTTTTGGGTTTTATCGGACTCACAGATGTGACTTTTATCCATGCTGATAGTCTCAACTTAGGTGATGAACCTCGGCAAAAATCCCTAGCCGCAGCTAAGGATGCGATCGCCCAATTGGTAAATAATTGGTAAAAATTGGTACATATTATTTTCACCCCTCCCAACCTCTCCTTACCAAGGAGGCGAAGACGGTGGGGTTATTTTTATGGCTGTTGATATAAAAAAGGTATAATTTGCCAAACTTAGCAGAAAACCAAGTTAATTATACATCATGCCTCTAGATAGATTCTGGGGGGTTTTTTAGCTATGAGAATCATTTAGTTACCTAGATTTGCCAAGCTTTAAACCACTTATTTACAACTGTGTTAATGGTTTTTTTAATTTGATGTTTACGATACCACTTTTGAAAAGCCATTTCGTATTCTTCACCTTTAGTTTGAAAGGTATTCCAAGCATCTAAGCCTAATGTCAAACTGCAAAATAGTAAAAAATACAATGACCAAGAAAGAGTATTCCCACCGATAAAATCTAGCAGGATTAAAAAACCGTTAATAATGGCATAATTACCAAGACGTTTCTTAAATTTGCCGATGCGATAGGAATTAAAAGCCTGTCTTTGTTGAATTTCGCTACGTTGCGATCGCCAGTCAATTTCTGCTAAATTCAGCGCATCTGGTGATATATCTAGTTCTTTAGCAATTTCCAAAATTTCTTCATAGGAAAATTCCTTATTTTGGTCATCAGCTTGACGTGCGATCGCTAACTGAAGAATACGCTGCACATCTTCTTGGCTATAAGAATAAAGGCTGTGAGGTTCAAATTCCGTCATAGTTATTATCTGTGAGTGTTACCTTTCCTAAAAATTTGCCCCCCGGTAGCTATAGCAAAAGTCAAAAGTCAAAACTGAAATACTTGCTGTGACTGGGCTTTAGACTTTTCCTCTGTCCTAATCTCTTTGGCAGTTGCTACATATACTATCCAGCTACATCAACATGAAAATTATTTCTACTACACCTACACTAACAAATCTCCAGAATTATTAGCGGGGTTTTGGTTGCACAAAAGTGTAAATATCTTGAATAGCTTGCACCCAACCATTAGAGACAGATTCCAGAATGCGATCGCCTTTTTCCCTAGTTGCGGTTGTTGCATCCCCAATCACCCCAGATTTACTGATATCTTTAGTTGCCCAAGACACAGGTAAATTTCCCTCTAAACTCAGTGAACTGCTTTGCTTGGGTACTGGTGGATACTCCGCCACAGCTTGCTCCATTCGCACCTGTTCTGGTAAAATCGC
The DNA here is from genome assembly GCF_963923915.1 of Nodularia chucula CCY0103. Taxonomy (NCBI): domain Bacteria; kingdom Bacillati; phylum Cyanobacteriota; class Cyanophyceae; order Nostocales; family Nodulariaceae; genus Nodularia; species Nodularia chucula. Next base: position 23,697 of record NZ_CAWUOL010000072.1, read on the forward strand.
CAGCATAATGCTAGTTTCCGCATCTCCAGCGTGCATACCTTCGGCTGCTTCCTTGGGTGTCAACAATTCTTTAGTAATATTTGGTACACGCCAAGTAAACAAAGGAAACACCAAAAAATCATCATACTTAATATGCAAATCCCGCGCCACCATTTGCATAACTTGGGGTTGTCCACCGTGGGAGTTCATCAACACCAATTTTCTAAACCCAGCCCGGTAAATACTCTCAGCCATTTCCCTAATTACTGCTGTCAGAGTTTCGGTACTCAAGGTAATGGTTCCGGGAAAGTGCCAATGCTCATTCGATTTACCATAATACAGGGTGGGTAATGCATAGGCGGGGATACTTGCATCAAGTTTTTTTAGGGCTTCTCCCAGAACTCCCACACCGATAGCAGCATCAACTATTAACGGGAGATGGGGGCCATGTTGTTCAATCGCGCCCACAGGTTGAATGATCACTACATTTTCTTTATTTTCCATAGCTTGGATATCAGTCCAAGTCAGGTAGGGAAAAAACCGTTGTGGGGGAATGAAACTATGCATCTTACTACTATCGCGTCATTTTTATATTAGCGGGATTTGAGGAAATAAAGTATTTTGTCCCCAGTCTCTAGTACACCAAGCAGTAAGAATATAATGAATGTATTAATTGGGCTAAGTTGATATATGGGAATCGCAACCAACCGACCAATTCAACAGAAAGCACTCAGCTTTGATGAGTTTCTCGTCAGTTATCGTGACGATAACCGTTATGAACTTATTGATGGAGATATATTTGACTTGGAACCAACAGGCTTGCATGAAGAAGTTGCAGCCTTTATTACCACAAAGGTATGCGTTCAGATCGACCAAATGCGATTGCCTTGGTTTGTGCTTCAGCGAGGACTTATTCGCCCTGCTAACATTGGAATGACTGCATTTCGACCTGATGTGGCAATTATCGATCGCCATGAGCTTACTAAAGAACCAATTTGGAATGAGCAGTCAATTCTAACATTAGGCAGTTCAATTAAATTTGTAGCGGAAGTTGTGAGTAGCAACTGGCAAAATGATTATGCCCGTAAAGTCGAAGACTACGCAACTCTAGGCATTCCCGAATATTGGATTGCCGACTACGCTGGATTGGGAGGTGTTCGACATATTGGGAAGTCCAAACAACCAACTCTCTCTATCTGCACACTAGCAAATGGAGAATATGAAATTGAGCAATTACGAGGTAATCAGATAGTTGTTTCGACTACTTTCCCTAACCTGACATTGACAGCCGCAGAAATTTTAAAGACTTTTTAAATAGCGATCGCATCAACTTTGAGTGATAATTTGCGATAACATAATAATTTAGAGGAAATGTGAAACTATAAAAGCGATGGGAGTAGTTTTTGATTTTACTTATTTACCTCAACTCCCAGTAGATAGTTGGGACAAGTCCTTGAGAACCGTGATTACAGAAAATGGGTGAGGTAATTATTAAATTATCTAAAGGTGGAAGAATAAGTAACATCTTCTTGATATTGTAAACTTACGATTATTTTTTATTTATAATTATGCGTATTGAAGAACTACATTTAGAAAACTTTCGAGGCTTCCAAGAACTGCACTTGAATAAGTGTCCTTCCCAGTTGCTTGTTTTCATTGGATCTAATGGTTCAGGTAAATCATCTATTTTAGATAGTATTGCTATACTTTTATCAAGATTTATACACGAATTACTTTCTAATGAACCTTATTACAAAAAACTAGAGTTTGATCTCACGGAGGATGATATAAATATAAATGCATCTAAAACACAAGAATCTATTCGTATTGTCATAGACTCAGATATAAAACTTTCTTGGGAGATTTCCATAGACAGAGATAAATTCAAATCTGTAATCCAGAAAAAAGAAATTAATCAGTATATTTCCAATTTACATCAAACATTAAAAAATGAGCCTAGTTTATCCATACCATTATTAGTTTATTATCAAACACAACGAAGAGTTATAAACTCTGCTTCTGGAAAAAGAATTAATCGTAAACGCAATCAATTCGATGCTTATAAATCAGCATTTTCAAACAATATCAACGATTTTAAAGAATTTTTTAATTGGTTTAAAGAAGAAGAAGAATATGAAAATGAAATTCGATTAAGAAAAGATAATAGCTTTAGAAATCCCAGCCTTGAAATTGTAAGAAAGGCTATAGAAATATTTTTAGAATCTTTCCCTGATAGCACGTTCATAAATCTTCATGTTGCTCGTGTAAGTAGTAGAGAAATAACTAATCATCGTTTTGATAGTCCTTCATTAGTTATTGAAAAAAATGGTGACCCCTTTAAATTAGATCAACTTTCTGACGGTGAGAAAACTTTACTGATGATAGTAGTTGACATTGCACGAAGATTAGCAATTTTAAATCCTAGTATTACTAAACCTTCAGAACTGCTAGAAAAAGGAACAGGAATAATATTAATTGATGAAATAGATTTACATTTACATCCTCAATGGCAAAGAATTGTTATTCCTAGTTTTAGAAAAACATTCCCAAATTGTCAGTTTATTGTTACAACTCATTCACCCCAAGTCTTGAGTGAAGTGAACCGAGAAAACGTATTTATTTTAGAAAATTCAAAAGTATTAGAATTTACACCTCACACTTTTGGGAGAGACAGTAATTCAATTCTGTTTGAAGTTATGGGTGTAGAAAAAAGACCTGTGAAAATGCAGGAAAGAATAGACAAATGTTTTGAAATGATAGATAATGATAACTTAGAGGCAGCTAAACTAGAACTGCAAAATTTATCTGAATTATTAGGCAATAATGATCCAGATATGATTCAAGCTTATACACTTATTGACTTTTTAAACAGGGTAGAATGAAACGCATTATTAAAGGTGCTGAACCTCCATGTCTTTTAAAATATCGACAAATAGATGGGGCAAATTATGAGGGATATAGTCCAAAAAAGCCTTTAAAAGAGGCATTGTTGACTGAACAAGGTTATATTTGTTGCTATTGTATGCGACGAATATCTATAGATAATATGGAAATTGAACATAACAAAGCTCGAAATAAGAATTGCTATCCAGAGTTACAACTAGACTACAAAAATTTACTAGCTTCTTGTACTGGTAATAGAGGTAAAGGATTAAAAAATTTTCATTGTAATGCAAGAAAAGGATATTACGAAGGAAAGAATAACATTTGTAAAATAAATCTTAATCCAGCAGATAGTAAGAGAAATTGTGAACATTACATTAAATATAGTGCAAATGGAGAAATATTATCTACATCTGATGATGAAACTATTAATCATGAGCTAAATGAAATTTTAAATCTTAACCTTCAAACTCTCAAGGATAATCGTAAAACCGCATTTTTTACTGTAATTAATGCGTTAAAGAAAAAATTTTCTAATAAAACTTGGTCAAAAGAAGCTATCCAAAAGAAAGTAGAAGAACTTAGTAGCAAGGATGCAGAAGGTAAGTATAGTCCGTACTGCCAATATATTGCTTGGCAGAAGTGTTGAATGTTAAGAAAGAGGTGATAAAAATAACCCAAAATATGGTA
>NZ_CAWUOL010000073.1:0-26613 GCF_963923915.1 Nodularia chucula CCY0103
ATAATTTACTTAATTTACTACTTGCTTTATTCGGAAAGTGACAGAAGAGGGATATTTGGGGTAATTCTCACTGGAGTTACCCCGTTTTTTTATGACTCAAAAAAGAGGCAGGGTGTCGGAAGTGTGGGGAAATATTGTTACTTCTCAATACCCAAATTGCACTGACTTGTGCCGAGCGCAGCCGAGGTAGCGTAGTCGAAGTGTCCCCAATCCCCAGTACTCACTTCCCTCAAGCTAGAAAAGTTAATTAACGCTAACTTTACTGTTGATATTCTGGGACATTTGGGCTTTTAATGCCAGGCTTTTTTTAGCTTTTCTCATCAGTCCCAGAGCTAATACGGAACCGATGGTGGGTATGGTTGCACCTCCAGGGATGTCAAAGGGAATGTCCTGTGGCGGAGGACTAACAGGACTACTTACGAAGTTGCCACTGGCATAATTAACAGGTGTTGAGCCAAACACGCCATAATTACCAGATGTCGGGGTTGCTGTACCCGGATTAGTTAAATTAAAGCCGGATAGGAACACACCAGTTGAAAAGGTGACAGTTCCAGGAGGTACAACAGTTACGAACTGACCGTCATTAGTAAACCAGAATGATGCAGGATTTGCCGCGACCGCATTTTGAGCTGGTGAATTGAACGTAATTGTTCCATTTGGACCTGATGGTGTAGTTCCAGCAGCACCCAGAATTGCCGGACCAGTAAGTGTCAGGTTGACATTTTGATAAGCATTTCCTACGAAATCGAATGAACCAGTCAAGGTTCCTCCATCTGCAAACAGGATGTTGTTGGCTGTCCAGGTCAAGGCGTGGGCGGGAAGTGTACTAGCAACAACAGCAGTGGCCGCAGTCCCAACTACAAGGGGGAGAGTGAGAATATGAGACAACTTGATCACAATTTATTTCCTTTTTCAGATGGTCTAAAGAATACACGCATACAATAAGTCGCTATCTTAAACTGTTAAAACTCCCAGCCAGAAGTTAAGTATGGGAGCAACACTGAATATGCTGTTTTGTTAACGTGATTAAATATACGTGTATAATCCGCAATGTAATATATTTCAAGAGTATAGTCAAGTGAGTTTACCGGAAATGGACAGTAAAAGCATCAATATAATTAGAATCCCCACTTCTGCAAAAAGTCTACTGTATACACACAAGTTGGGAATTGTTTTTCTACCATAAGACCCCACTCCTAGCCCCTCCCCGCAAGCGACTATCCATTACCCACATTTTTCTTAAAATTTTAAAACCTTGTGGGACAAGGCTTTCAAGCCTCAATTCACAAACTGTAACAATCCTTCTTGACAGGGTTATTGACAATAAAAAATCGAGAAATCTAAGCATAGTAAGGATTGGAGTGATCGCTCACAAAAGTGTTGAGAAAGATCCGGGTAATGAATAGCCGCAAGCGAGGAGGGGAACTGGATTTCCGGTTAAATCTTATTTTTAGGGCTGGAAAACCTTTCTGAATCAAGATGTGTATACACAGTAGCCAAAAAATGGGGGAGCTTTGATTAACCAATAACAGCTGGGGTTGTGACTCTTTCCGGTCTTTGCTGAGGGGGACGCATTTCTAATCCCAATAAATTCAGCATTTCTCTGTCAGCGTCATAATCGGGACAGGGTGTGGTGACTGTGAGCATTTTATTATCGTCACTGGAAAAGATGGAATTGGCTCCAGCCATAAAGCATAAGGCTTGTTCTACTGGGGATAGTCTCGCCCTCCCCGCACTGAGACGCACGTCAGAATTTGGCATGATAATTCTGGCTGTGGCGATCATGCGTACTACTTCCCAAATGGGTACGTCTGGTTGATTTTCTAGGGGTGTACCAGGGACTTGAGAGAGAATGTTAATGGGGACGGATTCTGGATGAGGTTGTAAATTTGCGAGAGTTTCTAACATCCCTACACGGTCATCAATGCTTTCCCCTAAACCAAGGATACCACCAGAACAGACTGTAACATTTGTTTCTCGGACATTATCTATTGTATTCAGGCGATCGCCATAGGTTCTCGTGGTAATAATCGTATTATAATATTCCTGAGAAGTATCTAAGTTATGGTTATAAGCATATAGTCCGGCTGCTTCTAAGCGTTTGGCCTGATTTGTGGTCAGCATTCCCAAAGTACAGCAGACTTCTAAACCCATATTGGTGACTTCTTGCACCATTTCCAACACTTGGTCAAATTGTGAATTATCCCGCACTTCCCGCCAAGCTGCACCCATGCAAACGCGACTAATACCTTTTGCTTTGGCTGTTTGAGCGATGTTGATAACTGTTTCTTTTTCTAACAGTGCTTGGGGCTTGACTTCGGTTTGATAACGAGAAGATTGGGCGCAGTAACTACAATCTTCAGGGCAAGCGCCTGTTTTAATGGAGATAAGTTTACAAACTTGTATTTTTGTTGGGTCATGATATTGACGATGCACGCTAGCAGCTTGATAAATCAGCTCTAGGAATGGCGTGTTGTATATCGCCTGGATCTCTGCTTTTTGCCAATTGTAGCGTATTCCCACCGACATCACTATCCTTGTTATAGAGTGGATTGTTGACACTCCTCGGCGTGAACGCACGAGGATTCTAGTTTCACAGTTGTTACTTGCCTTTGTAGGTCGTTAGACCAACAGAAGTAGAGGCTACAACTCCACTAGCGTTACTTTGGGGATGCCCTCCCCTAGCGTTTGCACGACTTAAGATGACTTTGGCAGCATTCACATCGCGTTGCTCAGTATATCCGCAGTTTGGACAAGAATGAGTCCTAGTGCTAAGAGATTTTTCCACTCTAGCACCACAATTACTACATTCTTGACTTGAAAAGTGTGGTGGAACAGCAATTATTTCCCGTCCAAACTGCTTTCCAAAGTATTCCAGCCATTGGCGGAAGTGATACCAAGAAGCATCAAACTTTGTATTCTACAGAACGACTATGCTTTTTGAACTTTGGGTAGCCTTTTTTTCCAGGTTTATTCTGTTTGCAGTTATCAAAAAACCTATTGATTGCTCGTTCTACATTTTCTACAGATGCTTGGCAAGCATGACTGTTTAAATCTTTAACGAACTCAAATTTGGCGCGTAACTGAGTGTTGTACTAGTACAGTTCTTTTTTACCAATGCCACGATTGTCTATCCAATGACGCAATACTTTGTTACGAACAAACTGACTTGTACGAATTGCTTCATCAATAGATTGGGCTTGACTAGGTTTAACTACTGCTTTGTATTCTAATACTAACACTCTTGAACCACCTCCTTTTATTTGCTAGCATGAATTTAGTATATACACAGCATCTAACTGATGGCAACTCAAAAAAGGCTGAAAAATGTCCCAGTTTTACACAGCGAATTAAAACAAAGACACCAAATAGTAGTAACCCCTACTGCTTGGGAAACTATGAAAAAAGAAGCGGTTAGTAGAGATATTAGTGTTAGCGAGTTGATAGAGAGATTTGCACGAAGTTTAATCGATCAAAAGCCATCCTAAAAGGCTTGTACTGAGCTTGTCGAAGTGATGGGGCTTGTATCCCATTATTTTCGGTCAAAAACCACCTGAACTTTAATCAGTAGTACGATGGATGATACAGCAAGATTGATTAATTTCATCCCCCAAAGTCGCGCCGGGGCGATTTTCAGTAATTTGTCATTAAATAATTCAGTTAACCAGCGACTTTATGAAATCAGAATTACCACTCATCACGAGCGATCGCCTGACTTTAAGAATTGCTATTAAAAAAGACATACCACAAATTATTAAATATTTTACTGAAAACAGAGATTATTTCACTCCTTTTTATCCTACTTTATTACATAATTTATTTACCAAAGATTATTGGCAATATCAAATTGAAAATCATGTCTTAGAGTTCATGCATGATCAATCATTAAAATTATTTATTTTTCCTCAAACAAATTCTCGTCAAATTATTGGCACGATAAATTTTACTAACTTTATCCGAGGGGCGGCGCATTTTTGCTATGTGGGATATAGTCTGGCGGAATCTCAGCAAGGTCAAGGATATATGACAGAAGCGTTAAAGGCTGCAACTGATTATGTGTTTGCAGAGTTAAATTTTCATCGCATTATGGCTAATTATATGCCTCATAATCGCCGTAGTGGTAATGTCTTAAAAAGAGTGGGTTTTGTGGTAGAAGGATATGCTAGAGATTATTTATTAATTAATGGTAAGTGGGAAGATCATATTCTCACTAGTTTGGTAAATTCTGACTGGAAAGCTGAGGAGTTTTATTTATAGGTGGGGATTGGGGATTGGGGATTGGGTATTGGGTATTGGGTATTGGGTATTGGGGATTGGGGATTGGGGATTGGGGATTGGGTATTGGGTATTGGGGATTGGGGACTAGGAACTTTTCCCCTGCACCCCTTCCTTGCCTCTTATTTCCCCCCTGCACCCTGCTCCCCGCTCCCCTGCTTCTTCCCCCCACACTCCCCACACTTCCCACACTTAGAAATTTAATCTGGTCTTAAGTCTGTAGATAATTCGACAATTCCTCTAGAGCCATCCATCCGCACCCGTTGCCCGTCTTGTAAAATCCAGGTAGCATTATGGACATCCATGATGGCAGGAATACCGTACTCACGAGCGATGATTGCACCATGAGAAAGTCTTCCTCCTGCTTCTGCAATTAAGCCCCCAGCCCTGACTAATAAAGGGGCCCAACCGGAGTCGGTGTAAGGTACTACTAAAATTGTCTCGCGGTTGATTTCTGGTAAATTTTCTAAATTTTTGACTACCTTAATTCGACCTTCAACTTGTCCATGACTGGCGGGAATACCACGTAATATTTGGTCTGAGTAAAGTTGAGAGGGGGGTAGGGGATGGGGTGGTGTATGGCCGTAAACTAAGAGGGGAATTTGGTTGAATTGACTATCTTGCTGGAATTGCGATCGCCTGAATTGTACTATTTTAGATAAATAGCTCTTGAGTTTAGGATCATCACCAGTAACTATATGCCGTATTTCGTGAAGTTGCAGAAAGAAGATATCCCCAGTGTTTTGCAGTAAGCCACACTGTAACCAAATTTTCTCTAAAGCCACAAATCGCCACCGTAATTCTGCTAATAGCCGAGAATAAACTTCGGTAACTCGTCCTTTAATATCCACTCGGCGCTGTACTGATCCTCTCTTGCGCTTGGTTGATAAAGCCCGACCGAGAGAATTTTTACTATCTGTTTCTGGTGGATTTTGCAATAACTGTACAAATAACTGCTGGATAGGTTGGGGATTTTCTTTCCAGGTAGGGACAGCTATATCTGTTCCCACATCACTTAAATAACCGTAATCTGCTAATAATTCGTCAAATTCATAGAGGATTTTATCTCCCTGTGGGGTTTTTGCCAATTCTGCAAAGACTTGATCTGGTTCACACTCTGGTAATACTTGCTTTGCATCTGCGGCTAAAAGAGTTAGCGATCGCAATGCGGCTACTTCTGGAGTTACACTGTTATCAATTTCCCCATCTTTGATCCGAAAAATTGCCTGTCTCAAGGCTGCACTCAGGGGCGCTAAAATGCTGTAATAAGTTCCCAGACGCAGTAATTCCAGAGTTAAATCTATTCTTGCTAATATCTGAGGCGCTGTAAGTTCTGCTTCAGATTCATGGGCTAATTGAGATAAACCCGGAATAAACGTGTGACTATAATCCCGCTTAAAATCTTTTTCTAACCTCAATTCTCGTTTCAGCAAGCGGATTAATCCCGGTAAATTCGCCAAGGTGCTTTTTAAGGGGGGTTTGCTCATTTTTGCCCCTCTAGTTAAAAATTCCAGGCTTTCCGGTGGTAAACCCATGCGGAGAAAAATCTCTCCTAAAAGGGAAGCATTAAAATAAGCTCTAGAGTAGTGTAGAGTAGCGGTTTCGGTAAAGTCTAAGCCTAAAGCGCGATCGCCTAAAACTAATGTAAAAATATCTCCCCAAACGCCACAAGTCAAGGGGCGATTAATCGACCAAGTGAGGGGATGTATAACTCCCGGAATCACTTCGGCGGCTATTTTCCGAGTCCAGATGGGTAGTAATGTTGTAATTGGTCGAGATTGTAAAACCCAGAGATGTTGACTGTCGTAAGTCCACTCTATATCTTGGGGTAAACCTTGATATTCTTTTTCTAGTCGCCGGACTAAATATACTACTTGTTTAATTAATGATTGTGGGACTTGTCCGCTTCCCTCTAACTGCACAGAGGCAATATTTTCTGTATCTACCACAAAACCGCGATATTGTTCTGGTGTAACTTTACCCGAAACAACTTGTGTGGGGCTACCTGGTAAAGCTTCTATCACAATTGCATCCCCTTGTTGGCTAATGGGGTCTCGACTGAAAGCCACACCGGAATAGACACTTTGAATTTGTTGTTGCACCAGTACAGCCATTGCCGTATCTGGTAGACTGCGATCGCGTCTATACTGTACAGCAGTAGGATGATTGTAAGAAGCTTGAACTGCGGCGATCGCCTCGCGTAATTGCTGTTTGCTGGTGACATTTAAAACCGTTGTATACTGTCCAGCTGCGGAAGATTGTTCTGAGTCTTCCCCAATGGCGGAGGAACGCACCACTAAAGGAGATAAATCAGAAGGTTCAAGCATAGCAATCAACGCTTCTGGATTATCCCCCGGAGTAATTACCCATCCTTTCGGCACAGGATAGCCCCAGCGCTTCATTTGAGATAAGGTTGCAGCCTTTTGTCCCACCACATGAGGATCTAACTCTTTATCTAAAGACAGCACCGAGGAATTACCGCGTAAATATGCAAAAGCTGCTTGTGATTCTCTCTCAGCTGCGGCGGTAGGTAAATTCAAATCATCGGGAATTTTGGTATAAATCCACCCCAATACTCCAGCTAAAACAATAGCTGCCATAATTTTAGGGAAATTGTCAACATTCAGGAGTACGACAAACAAGGGAAACACAAATAAAACTCCGAATTTAACCAGTATCCGAGATTGCAGCAGGCTAAATGTGATAATTGCCAACAAACTTGTAAATATTGTCACCAAGGGATCATGAATCATAAATCCCCAAACAACATTGGTTGTTCCTGCGCCTCTACCTACCCCATATCTACCTAATACTAGGGCAATCAGGGCTATTAATTCCCAATATGATCCTGGGGGAAAGAAGATACGAGACAGCAAAACTGCGCCGATTCCCTTGATTGCTTCTGACAAAACTGCCAAAATTCCTACCCATGTGCCGCCATGATAAAAAGCGGCGGAAACACTGATGTTTTTAGTGCCTATTTGTGACAGTTGTCTGCCTTTGAGAGCGTAAGTAATCCCAGCTATGATTGGTAATGAACCCAATAGGGGACAGGCAATTAAAATAGTTAAGGCTCCCCAAAATTCAATCATTCAATATCAATTCTTGATTTGAGATTTATTTTGCATCTAAAACCTCAAATTTCCAAGTCTAAAATTTTTCTGAAATTTTTTGATGGTGGTGAGGCGGTTTTTTTGGTTATGGCACTACACATACACGTTAGGAAATAAACTGATCATAAAAGTTAGACACCGCAAGGCTTTTACCCCACTCCCTACTCCCTACTCCCCAACTATAGTGAATGGACACTTGGCTACGGTACAAACCGTTATTGCAAGTGTCCGCACAATTGACAATTAATCAGTTGAGCGCATAGGCTGCTTGTAATGCCCAAATAATTAAGGCTGCAATGGAACCCAAGAGTAGCACAGTAGAGATGGTGACTAATTTGGGTGAATCTGCACCTTTAAATTTCATAATTCCGCGATTTAAGTCGGACATAGCTTGTAATCCTCCTTTGTTACAGTGCTAATTTGTCCGTTTTGATTGTAGTCTTTCTATTTGCTGATCAAGCTAAATTACAGATAATATTTTGTTTAAGCTTTGCAACAATAAGTTAGATTTTTAGCAGAACCACGACATATTGACATTCATCCGTCCAGACGGTACAGTAAATTTATGAGGGCTTGCATACTTCTTGCAATCTATATCTTGGTTTTCAAGGAGTGTAATGTACCCACATTCTCTGCTACCTCTTGGTTATTCCTATGGCTGCTAACAATAAATCAAAATCTCGGTCAACTACTCGTGAACTGCTTCTGCGGTCTGCTAGCCAAGTTGTGATTGAAAAAGGCGTTGAGGCATTAACTCTAGATGCAGTGGCTCAACAAGCTGGAGTCAGCAAGGGAGGGCTGCTTTACCATTTCCCTAGCAAAGATGCATTGATGCAGGGTATGGTGGAACAACTAATTCAAGATTTTGAAATGACACTGGAAGCTGAATATGACCAGGACGATACCCCAGGGACTTCAGGACAGTGGGTAAGAGCATATATTCGTGCAAGCCTGCGAATTAGCCAAAAAACTTTAGCACTGATTGCTCGACTTTCCTCAATTGCGGCAAATTCACCCCAGATATTTGAATCTGCCCATACCTATCAGCAGCAATGGGAAAAACGGATCGAATCAGACGGGCTAGATCCAATTCAAGCAACCCTGATTCTGTTAGTGAGTGATGGTTTATGGTTGTCGGAAATTTTTCAAATTGGCACACTCGAAGAACCTCGTCGCACTCAAGTTGTAGAAGCATTGTTTACCATGACGCGAGCCGCCACTAAGTAAGGGACTTCCAACTAACAAAATATTCCATTGCTGTGTAGGCCGGGGGGAGAGTGAAAAACTACCTTGGGCTGCAATTACAAATTAAAAATTACCTGTCAGATAAAAAGCATCTGGCTCGATTGAACCTGCAATTTTTTTTATATCAGGAGACTTTTTATGCAACCAGATCATCAGTCTGCAATGACAGAACAAAACTCTGTGCTTATCGGTAATCCCTTTCCCTGGTATGACCAGATGCGACGCGATTCACCAGTGTTTTATGATGCAGAGCAACAAAGTTGGATGGTGTTTCGTTATGAAGATATCAAACGAGTCTGTACAGATTGGCAGACATTTTCATCTCAAGTTCCGCAACCATCAGAGCAAGTCGATTTAACTCAAAGTTTAAACTATACTGACCCACCCAAGCATCAATCCCTCCGTTCTCTGGTAGCAAAAGTTTTTACCGCCCGTCGGGTAGCAGAACTGGCACCACGCATTACGCAAATTACCCATGAATTGATTGACAAAGTTCAAGGAAAAAATCGCATCGACTTTGTACAAGACTTAGCAATTCCACTACCTGTGATTGTAATCGCGGAAATTCTCGGTGTTCCGGTTGAAGATCGTGCTGATTTCAAACACTGGTCGAATGGCATTATTTTATCTGATCCGACTGCATTGCAGTATATGGGAGATTACTTCCGGCATCTACTGGAACAACGGCGGCAAAATTCTGGCAAAGACTTGATTAGTGATTTGATTGCAGCTCATGAAGCAGGTGAAACCCTAACAGCTCAAGAACTGGTCGATTTCTGCATTTTGATGTTGGTCGCTGGTAATGAAACTACAACCAATCTGTTAGGCAACACTCTTCTTTGCTTTAAAGAGTATCCAGAGGCATTTAAACGGTTAAAGCGAGAGCCAGAATTGCTACCACTAGCCATTGAGGAAGTATTGCGCTATCACTCACCACTGCAAGGGACGGAACGGTTTACCAAAGTCGCCACTCAACTAGGGGGAAAGACAATTCCGGCAGGACAAATGGTATTGGTGTGGATAGGGGCTGGAAACCGTGATGAGACTCAGTTTGATCGCCCAGATGAATTTGTGATTGATCGTAACCCAAATCCACATTTGTCTTTTGGCAACGGGATTCATTTTTGCTTGGGCGCACCCTTAGCTCGGCTAGAAAGTAAAATTATGCTGAGTGCAATGTTGGAACGTTTGCCAAATATACATATTGAACCAAATGCCACGCTAGAGTTTATTCCCTCAATGGCTATGTATGGAGTCAAATCCTTATCTGTGCTTTTGTAGTCATGCAATTACAATTCTTCATAGGTTAAGCCCCGACCATTTATGCCTATCTTGTACACACAAGTGACCGAATTTAGCCAAGTCCCCTAGCCCCCAATTATCGGGTAACAAGAATTTTCAAAGTCCCCCAGACTTGGGGAATTTAGGGGGAAAAATAGACGTAAACGCAGACAGATAGGACTTGTGTGTACACTGTAGGTCATTCATGCAGGGGATACAAGCGAATGAATGTATCTTCTACTGTAAGTACGCCGGAACCGATTAAACTATGTTAGACAATTTGTGCTTAATCTAAGTTTTATCAGAGGGTCTTTAGAGGTGAAATTAGCACTAATAATCATTTTGGTGGCTGTGGGGTTTTTTGTGGTGCTTGAGGTGGCTTTGCGATCGCTTTTTGGTTTTGGTAATCCTCTGGTTTATATTGCTGATTCGCAGATTGGTTATTTGTTGGCTCCTAATCAGCGTACTCGTCGCTTTGGTAATCGCATTGAGATTAATCAGTATTCTATGCGAAGCGCACCGATTGAAAAGATACCGCCTGTTTCCACTCTGCGGGTGTTAATTATTGGTGATTCTATTGCTAATGGTGGTTGGTGGACTGACCAGGATCATACTATTTCTAGTTTACTCACCCGTTCTTTAGAATCATTAAATCTGAGTAATTATAGTGAAATTGAAGTATTAAATATTTCAGCTAATTCTTGGAGTCCCAGAAATGAGTTAGCTTATTTACAACGATTTGGCAATTTTAACTCGCAAGTTGTGGTGTTATTAATTAATACTGATGATTTATTTGGCACTGCACCAACTTCCTTACCAGTGGGACGCGATCGCAATTACCCAGATCAAAAACCTCCCCTAGCGTTAGCGGAAGTATGGCAAAGGTATATTATCAAACCCCAGCCTATTCTAGAAATGGCAGCTTTAAAGCAGGAACCAGGGGATATAGTAGCAATTAATTTCGAGGCTATTAGCCAAATTCAAACATTAACTAGTGAACAAAATAGCCAATTTTTACTGCTTATGACTCCCTTGTTGCGGGAAATTGGTGAACCTGGCCCCCGCGACTACGAAATTAAAACCCGTGCAAGACTGATAGACTTTACCCAGCAGCAGCAAGTTACGTATATAGATTTTTTACCGTTGCTCAACGCCCACCCGGACGCAAAAGCTTTGTATCATGATCATATACACTTCAACTTGCTAGGTAATCAGTTTATCAGTCAAGTCATCGAGCAATCGCTTTTACCAATGCTAAGTATTAAGTAAGTATTTTAACCACTCCCCACTAAAGCCCATTCATATACTGCTGTATCTTATTTAACATGGACTGAGATGCGATCGCCTGAGCTAAATCTTGAGCATTTTGGTAGTAAGACAGCGCCAACTTTTTACGTTTAGTCTGGGCGTAAAGCTTACCGAGATTGAGCAGAGTGGAAATTTCCCCTAAACAATCACCAACTTCTTGATAAATGGCGATCGCTTCCTGGTAATATTTTGTAGCCTGACGATGATTTCTTAAAAAACTGTAGGTAAAACCCATATTCTGTAAAGTTGTCCCTTCACCAGCACGATCTTTAATGGCTCGACGTGTCAACAAAACCTGATAGTAAAGTAACAGCGCTTTTTTCGGTTCCCCTAAATCACCGTACACAGCAGCAATATTATTTAAGGTTGTAGCTTCGCCCACGACATTTTTCACAGCGCGTTGAATAGGGAGCGCCGCTTGCAAAAATTCTAAAGCTTTCTCATGCTGGCCTAAAGTGCTGTAAGCATAACCCAGACCATTGAGAGTAGTTGCTTCCCCAGAAAAATCGCCTAATGAGCGACGCATAGCCAAAACTTGATATTGTAACAACAGCGATCGCTTAGGTTGCCCCAACTTAGTATAAATTAGTGCGACATCATTCAGGGTAGAAACTTCACCAGGAATATCTTGTAAATCTCTAAAGATGTGTAAAGCTTGATCCAAATACTCTAAAGATCGGTTTAACCGCCCTAAACGGCTGTAAGTAGAACCCAGATTGCTAAGTGCGATCGCTTTAGCTTTCCTATTCCCAAGTTCGATAGCTACCAAAAGCGCTTGCTGAAAACACTCCAACGCTTCTAAAGGTTTACAACAACTCAAATAAGCTAAACCAATATCATTTAATGTATGGCCTTCTCTGGCTCGGTCTGAAATTGCTCTGGCTAACTGTAAATTTTCACTAGCAAAATTGAGATATTCTTGAAACTGCCCCTGCTTGTAGTAGTGGCTAGCTTCATTACGGCGTTGTTCCCATTCTTCGACTCGATTAAAAGCTTGCGTCATCTGACCCCGGTTACACTCTGCGATAAATTGGCAACTGATCTTTGGGAATGAACCCTATTTGACTTAATAGTTATTTTCTCTCTTGAGAGATAAAAAGTAAAGAGAGTTTGAAGAAAAAAATATATCTCTAGATACTTGACTGGGAATTGAAGTGTGGGAGGTGTGGGAGGTGTGGGGATAGATTCTATTTAATACCCAGTCCCCAGTCCCCAATCCCCAGTCCCCAGTCCCCAATCCCCAATCCCCAGTCCCCAATCCCCAGTCCCCAGTCCCCAGTCCCTACTAATGACGAATCCAGAGAGCTAAACCACCGCCACGACCACGAGCTGCAATCAAATCTGGCGTGATTAAAAAGAAAGCAAAAAACGGCAATTTAGCTATAGACTTTTCATAAAAATCCTCGGTTTCAGCTTTAGCAGAGCGAATGGGCTGGTTGTAGACCTTTGCACCGAACAGGGATAAAAGCAGATAGTTAAAATCAAAGGCCAATAAATTTTTCTTACCCAAATAATGTGCTGGGCCTGTAAGCTGTAATAACACTGGGCCTAACCGTACCTGATTACCAATTTCACCTTGACCAGAATCCGCCCCGTCAGTAGAACGAAAAGAAATCTGAATATTGATAAATTTCGGCACATATAAACCCTTACCTAAGACAATTCCCCCGCGCTTTTGAGCTTTTTTAGTCCCAGTAGCAAAGCAAAGTCGCCATTTACCCAGCAGCGAAGGGAAATCATTACTTAGCCTTTGCTGTTTGGCAGCTTTTTCAGCTTGTAATAAAGCAGTTACCAGTGTTTCAGTAGTGGGACGTGCGCCCCCCTCTCCGCGATATGCAGCCACAGCTTCAGATAGGGTAGATGTGAAATCAGCCATTGCCATTGATAAATATATTTTTCTATTAAGTATTTGTTTAAATAGCTTGAGATTATAGCATGATGGAGTCAGAAGTTGTAATTAAAATTTTCGGTAACTGGCAACTCGAAAAATTGTCTTTGTATGGTGTGGGTAGAGTTTAATTGATAACTCAACTTAGTGACCGATAGACATTGCGAGGTAATAATATGGATGCTAAGAAAATCCTGAGTCTTTACGCAGGAGGAAAACGCACATTTAATAGCGCTAGTTTACATCAAATCAATCTTTGTGATGCCAACTTGAGTGGTGCTGATTTTACCGAAGCTGACTTGAGTGGTGCAAACTTGAGTGGTGCAAACTTGAGTGGATGTAACTTCAGTCGAGCAAATTTGACTGATGCTGACTTGAGTGGAGCTAACTTGAAGAATGCAAACTTAAGTGAGGTAAATTTGATTGGTGCGGACTTGATTCGGGTGAATTTAGAGGATACTAACTTAACTCGTGCAGATTTCCGAGGTGCAAACTTAGAAATTGCCAACTTTTTAGGTGCAAATCTCAGTCAAGCGGAAATGAGTGGGGCAAATTTAAGAAACGCTAATCTCAGGAAGGCAAATTTAACTGGTTGCAATATTAATGAAGCTGAAGTCAGTGGCGCAGATTTAACAGGAGCAATTATCACTGAGCAAGAGAAAATTGGCGGGATATTGCATATAGGATTATCTCACAAATGGGTGACTTGGGCTGGCAGTTACTCCTATTCTTACCGAAAACTTGGGGTTTAAAGCCCCGCCCTTCTAGGGCGGCTTTTAGAGTATTATAAATTTAGCGGTAAAGCGCACAAATAAAAAACGAAGTAGGTCAAGCGGACGACTCCTGATCCGGAACCCTGGTAGTATAAATCCTAAATCTTGTACAAATGTGGGAGGAAAAACCAGAAATTAAACGCCTTTTCAAACGCGGTCGGGCAGTCCGTGTGTGCTTGTGGACGTATCCAAACGGGGAAATTGGAATACTTGTATTCGGGTTTCTAGTTCGGACGGATGAAGCAAGAATCCTCATCCCTTTAGAGTGAGGAGTGTCAAGAATAGTTAAAGAGGCAGGGGAGCAGGGAGCAGGGGGAAAAGTTCCTAGTCCTAATCCCCAGTCCCCAGTCCCCAGCCATATCCTGTAAAACCTAATAAACTAAAGGTGCTACACCGCGCATTTGACGTAAAGCATTGATGCACTGCGGACAATCACAATTAAATAAGTCCACAGCCATATCACTTTCTTCAATGTTAAATGCTAGCAAGGTATCTTGGTTTTCACCCGCAAACTCAACTTCAGCTTGATATACAGGGATTTTCGCTAATACCGAAGCTCTGGCACAGACGGGACGCATGATATGTTCATTCTGTACACAGCTAAGTTTATCTGCGTTTTCGGTTCCTGGTTCCGCGGCCTGTGCTTGGTTAGCCATTACTCCCATAGAAAGGATAGAACTGACTAGCATGGGAGTAGAAAGCAAACTCAGTATAGTTTTTTTGTTCATGAGGTTTCCTTGTAAAACAGTCCTGACTGCTCAGATTATCCGATCAAATCTTACGATTCAAGTAAATGTTGATCAGGAATGCCAACGAGTTGTACCATCTGATTGATCGATTAAAGTTATGCCGAGTTCCTGTAGTTCATTGCGGATGCGATCGCTTTCGGCGAAATTCTTGGCTTTACGGGCTGCTTGTCGCTCCTGTATCAAAGTTTCAATTTCTGCATCAGTTAACTTGCTCTCGGCGACGCTGGGGGCTTCTGGTTGAGCTTCTAGTCCCAAAACCTGGGCTAATTTCACTAGAGTTTGCCATTGCTGCTGAATTTGTTCTGGGGGAATATCGGTTTTACCTTCGTGGGTTAATAAATTACTTTGACGGCGTAATTCCTTAGCCAGTTCAAATACAACGGCTAATGCTCCTGGGGTGTTAAAGTCATCATCCATCGCCGCTTGAAAACTCTCGATGTAAGGATTCTTTTCATTCTCAACTCCCAACTCCCCATTCCCAACTCCCGAAAATAGTAAACCTTCTTTGACAGTCTTCCAAGCGTTTTCGGCGGAGGCGATCGCTTCGGAGGTAAAATCCAAAGGTCGGCGATAATGTCCTTGTAAAATAAACAATCTCACTACCATCGGGTCGATGCCTTGATCTAGCAACTCCCGAATAGTCGTAAAATTACCTAAAGACTTAGACATTTTTTCCCCATTCACCGTTACCATGCCATTGTGTATCCAGTAACGCGCCAAAGGTTCACCACTCACCACCTCTGATTGAGCGATTTCGTTTTCATGGTGAGGAAAGACTAAATCACCACCACCGCCGTGAATATCAATGGTATCCCCCAGTATTGACTTGACCATTGCGGAACATTCAATGTGCCATCCTGGACGACCTGCACCCCAAGGAGAATCCCATGCTGGTTCCCCTGGTTTAGCGGCTTTCCACAAAGCAAAGTCAGCCGAGTTTTGTTTTTTCTGTCCTGAAGGATCTTCCACATCTACTCGACCACTTGCGCCGGCTTGCATATCTTCCGCTACTCGGCCAGAAAGTTTGCCATATTCGGAGAAGTTACGGACGTTGTAATAAACATCACCGTTTGCGGCGTAGGCGTAACCTTTGTTTTCTAATTCCTGAATTAAATGATGAATGCTGGTGATATTTTCTGTGACACGGGGATATGCTGAAGCATCTATCACATTTAAGCGTCTCATATCCTCAAAATATGCGTCTATGTAGCGCTGAGAAACTTCTTCCATCGAAGTCCCTTCTAAATTGGCGCGGTTGAGGATTTTATCATCAATGTCAGTAAAGTTCTGCACGTATTCAACTTGATATCCCAGCCACTGAAAATAACGCCGGACTACATCCCAACCTATATAAGAACGTGCATGACCCAGATGACAATAATCATAAACCGTGACACCACAGCAATACATTTTTACCTTACCTGGTTTTTGGGGTTGGAAGGCTTCTTTACTACGGGTGAGAGTGTTATAGATTTTCAGGGTCATAGGTAATTAGTTATGAGTCATTAGTCATTGGGATTCAGTTGGGATTTTACCCTGTTAAATTAGGAATTACGAAGTTATTTGTACAGAATTGAAAAAACAGCTTCTCGCACCAGTATGACAAGCGATGTCACCGATTTGCTCAACTTTGATTAAGATGGTGTCGCCATCGCAGTCATAAAACAATTCTTTGACTTTTTGAATGTGTCCGGATGTTGCGCCTTTGTGCCACAATTCCCCACGTGAACGACTCCAGTAATGGGCTTCTCCGGTGGCTAGGGTTTGGGCGATGGATTGCTGGTTCATCCAGTCCATCATTAACACTTTGCCATCTAGGTAGTCTTGGGCGATCGCAGGAATTAAGCCTTGACTATTAAACTTGAATTGTGATGATTTCACAATTTACTGCTACCTCATCTCTAATTTTAGTGTTTTTGCTCAATATTAGTTAATAATTATCTGTAATCTTTTTTTGGTATATTTACGCACTGAAAGTTAATTTAAATTTTTTAATTTATACTTCAGTGTAGAGATAAGAATTTTCCCATCTCTACAACAAAATCACGAGCTATATCAACTACAGTCTATAGTAGCTATTTAATGAAAGTTAGCATTATGACGGATTAAGCTCATAAATTCTTCGCGGGTTCTGGAGTCTTCGGAAAAAACGCCTCGCATAGCACTGCTAACAGTCCAAGAACCGGGCTTCTGCACACCGCGCATGACCATACACATATGGGTTGCTTCTATCACTACTGCGACACCTTGGGGTTTGAGTAATCCTTGTAATGCGTCAGCGATTTGGGTGGTGAGACGTTCTTGTACTTGTAAACGTCGGGCGTACATTTCACAGATGCGGGCAATTTTGGATAACCCAATGACTTTACCATTAGGTATGTATGCCACATGAGCGCGTCCAATAATTGGCAGAATATGATGCTCACAGGAACTGAAAATATCGATGTCCCGAACCAACACCATTTCATTGGCATCTTCTGTGAAAACTGCTCCATTCAGCAGTTCATCCAAGGATTCAGTGTATCCCTTTGTGAGAAACTGCAATGCTTTCATCACTCTTTTGGGAGTGTCTTTGAGTCCTTCTCTGTCTGGATCTTCGCCTAATCCAATTAACAAAGTTCGGACAGCCTGCATCATTTCTGCTTCTGTTACTTTTGGCTGCTTTTGAGCAGTTAAAGACGATAGTACCTGATCGGCAGAAGTTAGATCGGGACGAATCGATAAAGTCATTTTGTGAGTTTTGTAGGAATGTTTTGCTGAGTTCGCCAGTTGTCAGATTTCATTTGTAATTGACCTCTGACTCATGAGAAGTGTAACATATCTTTACACACTCTCATCATAGCAAACAATTATGCAAACTAGAGTGAATTTCACTGGTTTCCAAGTTTCTCCCAATAAAAACTAGCTGATTTTTGGGTTGAGAGTACCACTGGTCTGCATGTAAATTATAACGCGCTCCACTCAGTTGAAAGATGTGACGGAGATCACTGTCATTAAACCAAAGTATGCCTTTAGCCCGAAATACTCCGGCTGGCATTTTTTCTGTGAGGAAGGCTTCAAATTTGTGGACATCAAAGGGGCGATCGCTTTGGAAGGAAATAGAAATAAAGCCATCATTATCTAAATGATCTGAGTGATGGTGATGGTGTTTATGGTGTTCATGCTCCTTCTGGGCATCCGCCTTGGCAATAGAGATATACTGTTGCTGAGGTGTTAGCTGTGTGTCCAAAATCAGTGGTAAAGGAACTTCCCCATATTGAGTGGGCAGAATTTTCGCACCCACTTTCACCTTCTGGATGTAAGTTTCCACTTCTTTAATTTTTTCTGGGGTAACAAGGTCAACTTTATTCAGGAGAATTATATCGCCATAACTGATTTGTTTTAAAGCTGATTCACTCTGAAAATGTTCGGCATCAAAGGCTTCTGCATCCACTAAAGTAATAATAGAATCCAGATTAGTTAAATCTCGTAATTCTGTGCCTAAAAATGTGAGAATAATTGGTAAAGGGTCAGCTACGCCTGTAGTTTCAATAACTAAATAATCAATCCTGTCTTCTCTTTCTAAGATACGATAAACAGCATCAACTAAACCATCATTGATGGTACAACAAATACAACCGTTGCTGAGTTCCATCATGTCTTCATCTACAGAAATCAGCAATTGGCTATCTATATTAATATCGCCAAACTCATTAACTAAAACGGCAACTTTTAAATCCTGTTTATTTTTGAGAATTTGATTGAGAAGAGTAGTTTTACCACTACCTAAAAACCCAGTAATTAAAGTTACTGGCATTCCTCTTTTAGGAATTTCTGGGATGATTGCAGTTTCTGATGGTGTGAGAGTAGTCATATTAAATCCTCTAGTAAAATTTTAAATGTGTGATACTAAACTAATGTCAAGCTACACTAAATAATTTAACTGACATTCTTGGCGTGCTTCGCGTGCGGACAGTTGATTTATCCAAAAAAATATTTCTGGGTAAAGACAAAATTTAGATTAATTCCTTACTTAACACACCTAAATCACCATTTTGCCGAGTCCGAATACTCAAACTTTGGTTTTCCACCTCTTTCTTTCCAATCACAGCGACAACAGGAACCTTTGCTAATTCTACCGTCCGAATTTGTTTACCTAATGGTTCACCACTATTATCTACTTCTACCCGAATCCCAGCTTTCTTGAAAATAGCAGGTACAGATTTAGCATATTCACCCACGTCATCGCTAACAGGTAATAACCTGATTTGCACTGATGCTAACCATAAAGGAAAATCACCTGCATAGTTTTCAATTAAGATGCCAAAAAAGCGTTCTAAAGAACCAAAGATCGCCCGATGAATCATAATTGGTCTTTGGCGATAGCTTGCGTGGTGTAGCCATTCGCCTTCGGAAGCAACATCATAGTAATTTTCTCTAAATCCTCCGGGGTAAAACTCACCGGACTATCAAAATCATAAAAAACCCCTGTTTCCGTCACTGGACTAGTTGCAACTTTAATCCCCGGAAACAGCTTCTGCACAGCCATAGCCAAAATATGGGCGCAAGTATGACGAACCCGTGCAAGTTTTTCCTCTTGCTGCTGCAAAATCCGTTGGGACTGCATAACAGAACTAACCATAGCTATAAAATAATGAGAATCGTTATCATATTAGCGCAAAAAAGCCACTGCCAAAAATACCTTTGCGTCTTTGCGCCTTTGCGCGAAACTATCCATATTTACCCTCAGCCAAACTCTTTAAGCGATCGCCTAGCCAACTTAGTGTAAGTTTTAACAGTAGTCACAGGCATTTCCAAATCCTCAGCTATCAGCTTTAAAGACTCCCCCATTTCCCTGCGTGCCAAAATTGTCGCCCAGGTTGAGGCTATTTTATCAGTGCGATCGCCCCCATGACGTTTGCGTTGCGCAGTAAAAATTGCAGTTAACTCCTCAATACGTTCTCCCAAGAGATTTGTGAGTAACTGAGTAGGTGTACTGGGTTCTGGTTCCACCCAACTTAGAGAAGTTTGTCCTAACCCAAAAGTCGTTTTATGTCCCGTTCCACAATAGGGAGCGAGTTTTACCAAAGCATAAAACAACTGGGTAAACTCAGTATTAGCTAAAGCGGCTTTACTCAACCCGCAGGAAATCGCCCCAGTAAAACCTGTCACAGAACCTCGTTTACCAGCAGCCACCTTCAAAGATTCCAAGCGGTGTTGATGAATAATCACACTTTCATCTATCCAATCGAGAAAATCGACTTGTGATATAGGGATTTGGGAAAAATCATTCCAGCGCCGCAGATAGCTATGGAAGAGATTTACAGGTACTGGGAGGGGGAAATGATGACCTTTGCGGCGAAAGCTGGTAGGTGAGATAAAGCTGAGATTGACCTGAGAGTATTTTGCGGGTGGTTGTAATAGTTGGGCGTAGGTGGTGGGAGGATGAGCGATTCTCACCTGTTTTATCTGTAGAGTAGCACCTCTTAAATTTAGAGTTTCTGGCAATTGGGTTAACCATAGTTGCAGAAACTGTGCCACCTTTGCAGATAAAGCGTTGACTTGCCAGTGTAAAATTTGGTTGGCTTCTAGTTGTAATTGCTTACCCGTGGGAAGCAGTTGACTTTCTAGGGCTGAGATATTGAAGGGTTTTTCTGACTCGCCATCATGGAGATAGGCGGAAAGTTCTGGGTCAATTTGTCGCACTTGGTCAAGAAACCAAGCATGGAGGGCGATGGTATATTGGGAGTAGAGGGAACTGGTGGTAAGTGCTTCGAGGTCAAATTCTAATCCCACCAATTCGGTGTTATCTGCCCATGTGGGAAGTGTGAGCTTTTGTTGACGATTGGTGGGTTGAGCTGTTCTGACCATTACCGAGTTTTATGCAGGTGTTATTGAGTATTTTACTAAATTTCAGTATAAAAACTGTAAATTTGGATGATATCGGCTGTCAAAATGCTTATAATTACGATGTGGTTAGTAAGAGGTCAGATTATGCCTGAATCAACCTCAAACTTCAAAATAGGATTTGACTCCTATTCTGCATGGACGCATTGTGAATCTTTTCACAAACAGTATAAAACTGTGAGTCAGTTTGAACTAAGCATCTCAGGTTCTTACTTCTTCTCCTATTTTCCAGGCTTCAAATCTACTGTCATCAAGAAAGTAGTCTAGCAAAAAGTTTGGTTTAGCTCTACTACCAGTGGAGCTATTATAAAGTGTGAGAGAGCAAATCTAGTAGTAACTACAGCATTTTTGCTCTCTCGTTTTTAGGTAAAGTAGTGATTAGAAATAAATTATGAGTAAGCAAGACTTAAATAAAGTGTTATTTGTTACTGGTATACGTGTGGCAATTGATGAAGAAAATCGGATATTGCTAGCAGGAATGCTCTCAGATAGTCCATTCGTAGAAGATGAGCAAGAATCATCAACTATAAATCCGATCAATTTTGCATTTACTAGACAGCACGCAGCATTTTTGAGAGACAGACTAGATGAATTTTTAAAGGGAGATGTATGATTTCAAATCCTCAATCAACACAGACACATTCAGTTTTAAACACCAAAACTAATCAAACAAATTGGAGTAATCGTGGTTCATCTGAATTACGTTTAATTAAATCAGATGAAACAACAAGTCATGATTCAGTTCATGAAATCCAAAAATTGGTAAATGAATTAAAACAATTGCTAGAAGTCAAAAGGGTTAGAGCCATCGCTACAAGTTATCCTGATATTCATTGGATTGATTTTCAGATAGAATTGGAACAAAATATTGAGTTATCAAATGACAACTGGGATAAAATTCAAGATTTGGTAATTGACTATGAGTGGAAATTAATAGATGACTCTGCCGAAGAATGGTATTTTCGTCCTCAGATAGTAGATAGATTTTATTCACTTAAAGATCAGGTAATAGCCGATTCTGAAACCGAGGTAGGTAGACGAAAAACATGGGCAAGTAATTCTCTTAACTTCAGTGTGCTTTAATTAACTCTAGTTTCGCTTTTTCAAGAAATCATGACCTGTGAACGCTACCTTGTGCAAGCTCGAAGCAATGAAAATGCAGCACGCAGTATTGAAAGTGCTTATCCCGATTGGACAGTAACTATGTGCTTTTATGCAGCATTGCACTGGGTAGAGTATTATGCTTCTCAAAGAGGGGATGATATAACAAGTCAATTTCCAGAAAAATCCCCACATGATTCTCGTCGGGGTTATGTTCGTAAGCTTGCAAAGAAACTAGAGAATAGGAGATTGGAGAAACTTTATAACGATTTGGAGGACGCGAGTCAAAAAGCTAGATACTTACAAGGCATAAAATATAATAGTGCAATAGACCATTTTAAAAATCATCAATCAGAAGTTAATACATCTTTTGATAAGTTACAGCAGATAAAAGATATTTTAAAGTTAAAATAATTTAGGATGTAAAATTTCCCGCAAGGGAACGGAAACAAAGACTCGTCATCTGCTGAATAAGAGTCAAGTCCATTTACCAACTTGATTTCATTCAACGGCGAAAATATTAATCCGTGAGATGCTGGATGATTATATTTATAAATCTCCCAACTACAAACTTTTAACGCTTTTGATACTTCCATCGTCTTTGAGAGAAATAATTCTCACATTCACTGTTTGTCCTTGGTGAAGCACACTAGCTTTTTTCGGTTCCTTCTCAGTTAATTTAATAGTTCCTAGTATTTCATAAGTCACCTTATTACCACTGATTTTAGTCACTGTAGCTTCTAAGATTTGGTCAAGCTGGAAATCCTGAGATTCAAGCACTTTGGCAATTTCTTGTTGTCGTGCTGATTCTACAGTAAATGCTGTGGGTGGGGCGATTTCGCCAATGGGTACACCTCCATCTTTGTAGTAACGCATCAGCCGAGATACCCAGCCTAATATTTGCAGTATGATTTGAGCATCGGCTTTTTGCAGATAATCGCTACAGGTTGATTCTATAGTGCGGTAATATCCGAAAGTTTTACCACTGTGTCCAATTTGTTTACCATCTCTGACGAGGGTTTTAAGGTATGTGAAAAACTTCACATTTGCATTGGTTTGATTAACTATACTCCGCAAATATGCGATCGCCTTTCCTAATTCGTTAACATCGGTGTTTTCTTTTACCAGTGTTTGCGCGATCGCATGGGCAATTTCCCACTGTTTATTGGTTAACGATTCCGAGCCTAAATCAGCTATAGTCATAATTAATACATTCCTGTTGGCGGTTGGCGATCGCTGGGGTAACGGAGAATAGCGGCGAGTTCTTCTAGTTGCGGTTTCTCAATCAGGCGTGAGTAAGCAGCTTGAATATGTTTCTGTTTAAATTGTCCTAACTTTTCTCCTGTTAATTCATCAGATGCACTGACTTGATAGGATGAATAACGCTGTTTTAAATCTTGCGGTTGGGTAATTTTGTCTATACTAACGGTCATGGTTCCCATCCCAATGGGTTTACCGCCACCTACTTTTAAAGCTATGGGATATTTGGGGTCTTGTCCTAAAGCAATTAACAAAGTTCCTAACTCTTCTGATAATAAATTTTTAAAGTGTAATTGGGTAATAAACGTGTATTCTCTTCCCGCTTGCTGTACGGCAATTCCAGAGTTTTCACCTTTATCAATTGCCTTATTCGTGTTATAATAAAACTTCCGCCCTGCAACTTTACCTCTGATGAAATATGCCTGATTTTCGTCGGGACGGGGACGATATAAAGAAGGCATAAATCCTGTGGAGAAACCCACGCTGGCACAGTTCGCATCATTGAAATCAAGTAATCCTTGCCAATTTAACGCCCCAAATACCCGACTAGCTGGGCAAAGGTTTTCTTTATTATTACAAGGTAGGCGTTCTTGGGGAATTTTATTATTATCTTTGTATTTCTTAGTTACAACTGCCAAGGTACTATTAGTAATGGCTTCGTATACTGAACGGATGCAGCCTTTGAGGGAACTTCCTTGAATTGACAGTTTTTGGTCAACTCCCTGTACCATTGTTTTGATTAGGGACACTTTGCTGTCAATGTCGCTACCCATGACGACTAAGCCTGTGGAAACGTGTAAGGATGTCTGCACTGTGAGGCTAAGATATAGAGTACCATGCAGGCGATCGCTCAAATATTTGTGATGTCCCACGGGTCGCTGTAGGTTGGGGCGTTCTTTGGGGAAGGAGACGAGTTGGTAAGGTTTTGGGGGAAGTTCGGAAGGGGTTTTTGTCATGGATTTATTTCACGCAGAGGCGCAGAGACACAGAGTTTGAGAAGTGGAGTGTTTATTTTTTAATTGTCAGGGCGACAAAGTGGACTGTTGCTGTTTGTTTATCGATAAAATATCTTTGGGCGATATTGTCTTTTTGTGGTGGGATGTTTTTGGGAAAGCGTCTATCTTTGGGAGAGTTTAAATGAGCTTCTCTTTGTTGTGTTTCCCAGGTTTCACCTATTTTGATAAATTCTGATTCTGCTGAGGCGATGCTTAAAAGTAGAAGTTCGTAATTATCGTTTGGTTTACGCTTCCATCTTAATTCGCAGTCTTCATTAAACATCTGTCCCTCAAGCATGGGGAAATCTTTTGCGCTGGGTGCTGTTTCCCAAATTTGACTAACTTGATGATTCCAACGTAGAAAATAATAGCTAGGTTTAATTGCTAATTTTTCTATTAATTTTAGCAATTCGTAAACTGATACAGGTCTTTTTACACCAACAAAAGCGGTCATTTAGTTATCCCCCAGTAATTGACTCCAAGATTTAACAGCTTCAGTAAATAAATCAGGTACGCCGCTTTTGCTATCACCTAGCCAATTTAGTTTTACCCCGAAGTTTAAATCCATACTCTCAGCACTTACACATTCTGTGTACTGTATATCTGGTTTAGGAAAATTGTATTTATCGGCTTCTTTAGTTTCTAATAATTCTCCTGCACCTAACAACGAATTTACTCCCCAAATTTTTCTATCGCTACCAAAAGCGTAAATTTTTCCTTCTTTTAATTCACAACCGGGATATTGCACCACAGCTTGAGTTAATTTCACCTGTACAGTACCCAAACCACGAGATTTGGCGAAACCTAAACCAAACCAACCATCATTTAAGTCACGCAATACTAAGCCAATTAAACCTAACTGTCCCAAAGTGAAGTTTTTTAAATGTATTTTGGTGTGAAATTGTCCAGATGTGCAGACTTGATAATTAAAGGGACCAACTGCTACAGAACCAAATACTCTATCAATAGCTACGCCGTTTCTTTCTTCCAGTTTTAATGGTATGGATTTATCAGGATAAGCATCTTCAATTCTCAGTCTGCTGGCGATAGAAGTATTACCAAATATTTGGTCTGTGAAGGAAGAAAGTTTATAAATATCGCTGGTTGATTGATCTTTGAGATATTTATAATCATCATTTAATGGGTCATTAGCCCAAGGTAAACTTGAGTTAGTTCTGGTTTCTTTCCCCACAGTCCTAACTATCCGTTCCGCATGGGCGCGAATTGCACCTTTTAAACTGCTTCCTGGTAAATATATAGAACGTCCCCCAGCGTGATAAGTTTCGACAAATTCCATATCTGGCTTTGTGGGATCTGCTCCTTCTTTGCCTGATTTGATCAGAATTGGTCCATCGGGTATGATGCTTAAATGAATGGTGCAGTGGTTGACAAATCTTTTGTGCATAGCTAAATTTTATTCAGATAAATATTGCAATATTGACTTATCAAGAATTGGGCGTTACTTCGGCGGTGTAACTTTGATTTATATTGTTTCTTAAATGATTAATCAAAGCCTGAGACCAACCCTGTTTGAATTGTTGAGCATTTTCATAGCTGGGTATATCCTCACCGGGATTGCTAGTGACTAATTCTTGGAGATATGTGAGTAATTTTTCTGGGTTATTATTGACATCAAGCCAGCGCATTTTATTTATGTTTAGTTTAACAACTCCCAAGCCACGCGATCGCCCTCCACCCAGAGGTATCTGTTCTGTCTCAAATTGGTGTAACCCAATCATCAACAGTCCTAGTTCCCATTCCGTGGCGTTTTCCACTACGGCTTTAAATTCAAACTGTGTCCCAGCCGGAACTACTTGGAAGTCATAGAGTTTACCATCTGCGGCTGTTTCGGTGTCTCTGTCTATGGCTACACCGTCTCTTTCTTGGTACTGTCCAAACCAAGTTTCAGGTAATACGGTTAAGTCCCGCACTTGAAATTTACTAGCTATCCAGGGTGAACCAAATAGGTGAGATACTAAATCTGTATGGTTGAGAATTTCCCTAGTTAAAGATTCGTCATTATCACAACTATCTTTTAATTTATTCATCTCCTTGGAGGTAATTGACCATTCCGCCTCAACTGCGGGATTAGCTACTAATTTGCGATCATTACCTACAATACCTCTGAGAAAGCTTTCGAGGCGCGATCGCATTGCACCTTTGAAGCTAGATCCTGGGATTAATGGTTTACCTAATGCATCTTTCATTACTGGTAAATCAGATCCAATGGGTTCTGTGGAACGTCCGGCGCTGATGCGTAAGGCTGTAATTGTGGTGAGTACACCTGTTATTTCTAGGCGATTTTTGAATGTGTCGAACATAAGTAAATTAGGGGTTATTATTGACATAATCATGTTCTCCATAATGACGAAGATATAAATTGCCATTTTTGGCAATACAACTTACACGACGAGCTTTTGGTAAATCAAAGTGGTCAATTGTTTTATTTTTGCCTTCATATTTACGTAATCTAATAATCCCATCTGTTCTTAATGCACTAATACCATCTGTATTTTTAAGGATTAAACCAGCACATCGCGCTAAAGTATTTTGCAAATTTATTTTGTCTTCCGTCCTTTTATTTCTATCATTTTTATAATCGTCTAAAAAACTTTGCTCATAATTTATATAAGGAAAAGCTAATGGTTTATCTTGTGATAGAAAAAAATCATTGCATTGACTCCAAAGCAGAAATGTTGAATCTCGTTACAAAACTTTACATATTCAGGTATAGTAGTT
>NZ_CAWUOL010000074.1:0-26183 GCF_963923915.1 Nodularia chucula CCY0103
TGCTGATTAGGCAAGTCCTCTTGTCAACAGGGTTTGAGATGCGCTGACCCTGCTCCTTTGGCAATAATCCGAATTTTCTTTTTTTCAATTTCTGCTTGTTTCTCTATATGTCTTTGCTCTGCTAAAGATACCAATGCTAAGAACTGGTCATAATTAATTCCTATTAGGCGTTTTGCTTCACGGGGATGTGATTCTATTCTTGCCAAAGGACTTGTCATATTCTCTACACATAATCTTTGCTTTTGTTCTTTATTATACCTTATTGTTGATATTAAGGATATGTCTATTGGTAACTCAAGCGTAAAGAGATTCACCACTAAATTTCACTTGTAATATAGTTCAGTCTTTGAGAAAGAGACTTTAGTAGAGATGATTGTGCTGAGTGGAGAAAGAAATGGTCACCAGGAAACATTTGCTGACAAAAGGTAGAATGTGTTTGCTCTTGCCAACCTTGGAGTTCGTCAACACTGACTTCTGGATCTTGTAATCCACCAAAAGTAGTGATGGGAATATTCAAAGTGGGTTCAGGAGTATAAACATAAGTCTCCAGGACAGCAAAATCTGCCCGCAGGATAGGGATAATGAACTGCATTAGTTCAGTATTTTCTAGGACTGCTTGAGGAGTACCATTAAGTCCGCACAGTTCCTCGATAAATTCAGGTTCTGGAAGAGCATGAATGGGTGGATCTAAATTAGGAATTTGAGGAGCGCGACGACCAGATATAAATAGGTGAATTGGGCTGACACCATATTTTCTACGTAGTAGACGAGTTAGTTCAAAGCTAACAAGCGCACCCATGCTGTGACCAAAAAAAGCAAAAGGTTTGTCTAGATGTGGAAGCAATGCGGGAGCTAAACTCTTAATCAAAGGTTCTAGTCGTGCAAAAGGAGCTAACTTCATTTGCATTCCTCTTCCAGGAAGTTCAATGGGGCAAACTTCTATAGTTGTAGATAAACTTTTTAACCACGGGCGAAATATCAGAGAACTTCCCCCTGCGTAGGGAAAGCAAAATAAACGTAACGAAGCATAAGGATGAGGTTTAGGGCAAGTAACACAGGCGTTAAAGGTTAATGTATTGCTCATGATTTAACTTTTAATTAGCACTTTTTTTAGTAAGTGCGCCAACGAAGAGGACAAGGGGATGGGGGGAAATTTTGAGAATATTTATAGAAAGTCCCCCCCACCCAGATTAACTAGCTATTGCCGGCTATTTCCTGCATTTTTTGCCTAAGACTGAGTGGTCTCATGTCAGTCCAGACATCTTTTATATAGTCTAAACACTCTTGCTTAAGTCCACTTTTACCAACATCCTTCCAACCAAGAGGATTTTCAAGCTCAGATAGCCAAATGGAATATTGTTCTTCATGATTAACTACAACTTTGTAAATTGCCGTGTCTTCTTTGTCGTCTTGATACATAATGCCTTTGGATATTAACTAGTTATGCTTTGTACCCCATTAATAACTGGGATAAATATCATTGTTCTACTATTGAAAAGATTCAGTAAGAAGAAATCCCCAAAATCTTGATTCATTTAGGCAGGGCTGTGGTGAATTAGCAGGACTATATTGCTATAATACCCCTACCCCACTAGAGTCCCGCCTACTTACTCGCCTAGCCTTTGCGACAAACAAAGTAGGCATTGCCAGCCTTTCCATGTATGGCAAAATCACGCTCTGCATCGTAAACACTGATTTCTGTAAAACCTACATTTTTCAAAGCAGACTGAATTTCAGTTTTGGAATAACTTTTTACTAGCCAGGTCATGTCAGAACGCTGCCAGGTTGCATTTAATTGTTCAAATACGGTAATATCTATTTTGCCTATTTTGTCCTGTGGATCATATTTCTTTCGCCATGCCCAAGCATACTCTTCTGTAACATTGCCAGATAAGGAACCTTTCCACTCAGTATCCGTATCAAACCTTTCCTCTAGATTTAGATCAAACAAGAATATACTGTTTGTCACTAATGCTGTATGTACATTCTGAAAGATACATTGCAGTTCTTCAATGTTTGTAACATGGTTTAAAGAAGCAGATGTTGAAATTATTGCATCAAAGGTAGATGGTAGCTTAAAAAAGCGTGCATCATCCAGGATAAATTTGCCATCTGGTAAATTCTTACGAGCATAGCGTAACATATCTTCAGAACCATCTAGTCCAGTCACTTGATAGCCTTTAATCATCAACTGTTTTACCAACTGGCCTGTACCGCAACACAAGTCAAGAATATCTGCTCCTTTTGTAAGATAGGGGAAGAGCAGTTTATCCAGCGCCCGCAGCGCATAATCGCTGTGACTATTGCCAATTTCTTTGTTATATATCTGAGCAAAAGCATTATATTCGGAATAGCGAGTTTCTGAAGTCATAAAAAGTTTCTCCTTGCTCTAAAAAAGTTGAAGTTAAATGCTAACTGAAGACTGTATTTCCCAAGATTTTATACTAACGATATGTGCATTCCTTTGTTAACGATCCCGGGTTTTAGTCTAAACTCCAGTAAATTAATGTTTGCACGCTGCCAGTTAGCATTTAGTAGATGAAATGCTCCTGGGGAAAGATGTGGGATCAGTAATTGTCCTCAAGGCTGTAATGCCATCTTGCAGAAGTTTTGACCATTGCGCTCGTTGTATATCAGAGCATAAATATCGTAATTCAAATGCAATTTTGTTGTAGACATAATGATTAATACAAGAAAATACGCAAATCTATTGCAGTTATTTACTGTTAATTGAGACTAGTTTTATGCTTCGGATAGTTTATCATTATTAACAGGTAAAAAACCACCTATTTGTAATTCTTTAACACTATCCTTGACTGCTTGAATTATGTAATTAATATCCTCATCTGTATGGGCTGTTGATAGAAAACCACCTCCCCGCGAAAGGAGGTAAACTCCTCTGTCAAACAGGTGATATAGTAACAAAGCCATGCTATCTGAGGCTGAAGAGTTTTCTGAAGGTGTAGAATCTTCTGAATAAGCAGGCCCGAAGAGTGAGCCGAAATTAGCCATCCTAATAGGTAGTTCTTGTTCTGCAAAGTAAGTATTCAAGGCTTGAACAAATTGTGATGTGCGTTGATTTAACTCCTCCTGGAGAACTGGTCCCTGACTTTTTAAATGCTTCAGTACAGCTCTTGCAGAGGCGATCGCCAATGGATGTTTACAGAATGTGCCTGCAAAAAATGTTGTTTTTGCTTGCGGGTAAGATTCATCTCCATAATTCCACATTCCGCCGTCGATACCATCCATATAAGCAGCCTTACCAGCAATAATTCCAATGGGCATACCACCGCCAACAATCTTGCCATAAGTTGCTATATCGGCTTCAACATCAAACCAAGCCTGTGCGCCACCTGGATGAATACGAAAACCCGTAACCATTTCATCAAAAATTAACACTATTCCTGTTTGTTTTGTCAATTCCCTTAATTGTTGAAGAAATATTTTAGGTTGTAAATTAGGTCGCGTTGTTTGCACAGGTACAACTAAAACAGCTGCTAATTCATGCTGATGAGCTTTGATCACATATAGTGATTCTGGCTTTCCGTAATCTAGAATTAAAATATCTTCTCCAATATTTGGCGGAATTCCTGGAGCAATTGGCACTGTAATTGGATTGCCGTTTACTATTTGTACCTCAACTAAAGCGCTATCAAAATGACCATGATAAGAGCCAGAAAATAAGGCAATTTTGTTGCGGCTTGTTGCTGTTCGTGCAAGACGAATAGCCGTCATTACTGCCTCTGTACCTGTATTACTAAAGGTTACCCGCTCCATCTTTGTTAATTCACAAATCAACTCGGCTACCTCACCAGCAAACTCAGATTGTGGTCCAAGTTGTATGCCTAGCTCTAGTTGTTCCTCCAAAGCTTTTTTGATAAAAAGTGGGTTATGACCAAAAAGATTTACTCCCAGCCCCATCGTGAGATCTATATATTCGTTGTCATCAACATCCCAAATTCTTGAGCCTAAAGAGCGCTTACCTACAATGGGATAAAACATCTCTTTTAGAGGAAAACTGAACCCTGCGGAGACTCTGTTATCTGCCATAACAGAGCGGTAGGCTTGGGTCATTTGTTTTGATGTCTTTGTGCGCTTGGTATAGCGTACTATTAATTCATGTAGATATTTTTGTTGGCGAGAAATCTGATTTTCTGTTGCTTCTTTATTGACAATTTCCATGTATTTTTCTCCATTTTTAGTTGTTTGAAACTAGATTTTCACTTACTCATAAATACAAAACTAGCTTTTAGCTTTGGGGAATTGCCGCACTTAACTAGATAAATCTTTTCGCTGTGGGGCATTCATAAAGCCACTTTGAATCAAATAAGAAAAGTAAATATTAAGTAACTCAGCATCAGCAGGGGGACAAATAATTGAGCTACCTGCAAGTCCATCTTTTGTATTTTGGCAATCTAATTTTAATGATGGTGAATTTAAATCTTTTGTTAATTCCTCTTTCTCGTTACTGCTTTCACTGCTAGCAAAAAAAGGTATGAGTGGATACAATGGATTGTCCAAGGAACACTCAGCAGCATTGAGTAGCTCTGTTTGCCATTGTTTGTTTGACATTAGCTGGAGTGGGTAACCAAACTCACGGATAAAATTAAACATTTGGAAAGAGCGACTAGGGTTAGGATTAGACAAATGAAATATTTGATTGAGTGATTTTTCCTGCTTCGATATATGAACGATCGCTTGGCTCACATAATCCACGGGAGTCATGTCTACTATAGTGTCTACATCTGGCACACATCCAAGTTGGATAAAGCCTTTAATCATTCTGTATAAACGGTCATTAGTGTTACAAACACCAGTTTTGCTATGCCCTGATATCCGTCCCAATCTGTAAATACTGACTGGAATTCCTCGTTGATATGCAATAGTTAATAATTTTTCAGCAACCCATTTTGTTTGAGGATAGCCACCAAATAGTGCTTGATTATGATTAAACTTGTGAAGTTCTGAAATCTGCTTGACTTCACCATGACTCTCTGAGGTTAAAACGCTCAGAGTCGAAATGTAATGCACAGGTTTAACTTGGATTTGACAGGCTAATCTCAAAATTTCTTGAGTTCCCAGAACATTAGCTGCCTTCAAAGTAGAGTAAGGATAAACCAGATTAATAGAAGCCGCATTGTGATAAATCACATCAATTTTACTCGCCATTACTTGAAATTGCTCATGGGAAAGACCGAGTAATGGCTGAGATAAATCACCTGGGACTGGGATGATGCGATGCCTTTGAGTTTCATCCCAAACTCTATATGATTCTAAATGACTTTGGAGCTTCTTCTTTCCTAATTCTACGTCAGCAGAACGTACTAGGCAATAAATATCAGCAGAAGTCTGTTGCAGAAGTTCATAAAGTAAAAAAGCTCCGACAAAACCTGTTGCTCCAGTTAAGAAAATATGAGATGGTTCTGCTGTATATTCAAAAGATGTCTGTGGATAAATTGTCGGGTCTAGTACAGCTTCGGCGTTTAAAAATGCCAGATTAGTAGAAACTTCTACTGTCTCCTTGGGACTTAGCTTTGCTTCTAATAAGTCCAAAGATTTGTCATCTGTGAAAGTTTCACAATGGGCAATTAGCTCACGTAGTGCGGCTATATAACCTTGCGCCAAACTTTCTATAGTCGCTTGGTGATGAATTGCTTTACTATATGTCCAATTTAATTGCAATTGACCATCAGCCACAATGCCGTTGATATCTAGTAAATAGCTGCGATTTCCTTTCAGGCTGCGGCCTATTCCAGTAGACTCTGAGGCTGGTGCAAACATAGATGATTCAAATATTTGGTCAGTTTGACCCAAGTAATTAAATCTGACATCGACTTTGAGTTCATCCAGTCGTGACTCACCTTTGAGATAGCGCAGCACGCCATAGCCAATACCTCGATTGGGAATCCTACGTAGCTGCTCTTTTACTGCTTGCACTGCTGCCCCAATACCATTGGTTTTACTGACATCTAAGACAACAGGGAAAATGGTAGTAAACCAGCCTACAGTACGCAATAAGTCTACATCTTCCAAGATTTCTTCTCGCCCATGTCCTTCTAGGTCAACTAGCAACGTTTCTTTTGTCCAGGGTTTAAAGGCTTGTACCAGCGCTGTGAGTAAGACATCATTAATCTGGGTTTGATAAATTTTCGGGACTTTCTGGAGCAAAACTTGGGTTTCTTCCTGACTGAGGGCTACCGATATCGTGTGTGCCTGAGCTACTGTGTTGTCGCCTTCAGGAAAATCTACCGGAATTTGAGCAAATTGTTCAGGAGCGATGCCTTCTCTACGAGACGCTCCGCGTTGGCGCAGCCTGTCCGTAGGACTTACGGCGAGCGCAGCTATCGCCAACCAGTATTCTAGTTCTTGTTGTAATGCTGTAGACTGGGCGTATTCCTGCAATTTTTCTGCCCAATGTTTGAAAGAGGTAGTTTTGGGTGGTAGTTGTATTGCCTTACCTTGACTAATTTGTTGGTAAGCCGTTTGCAGGTCAGACAACAAAATCCGCCATGAAACCCCATCCACAGCTAAGTGGTGGATAATCACTAGCAGTCGGCCCGGCTGAGTATCTCCCAAGTTAAAGAAAGCCACCTGCATCAGCGAACCTGAGCTTAAATTGAGGCTGGTTTGTAGTTGAGCTGCTGTAGCTGATATTGCCGCCGCTTGTTCTGTTTCTAATACCCCTGACAAATCTACTACCGTAAATGGCACTACTTCATTGAGGTTAGCGTTAACCTGCTGCCAAGTGGATTCTTGGCGAACAAAACTTAGGCGAAGCGCATCGTGATATGCCAACAAATGCTTAACTACCTGTTCTAAAAGTTCAAGGTCGAGAGATTGATGAACTTCTAGTAGGATTGATTGGTTCCAGTGGTGGGAATCGAGAAGATTCTGTTCAAAGAACCAGTGCTGAATTGGTGTAAGCGGAACTTCACCTGTGACTAGCCCCTGTTCAGCTGGAATAATTCGGTTTTTGACAGCTACTGCTGCTAACTCCACAATTGTCTGGTGTTCAAACAGATGCTTGGGAGTAATTTGTAAACCAGCTTGGTTAGCTTTGGCAATAATCTGCATACTGAGGATGGAATCTCCACCCAACTCAAAGAAATTATCGTGAATTCCTACCTGTTCAAGTCTGAGAATTTTTGCCCAAATCTGTGCCAACACTTTTTCAACAGCCGTGCTGGGAGTTACAAAAGTTCCTTCTAAATCCGAGCGAGTCATGTCGGGTGCTGGCAGTGCCTGACGGTCTAACTTACCGTTGGGTAATAATGGCAGAACTTTCAACCGTACAAAAACAGACGGAATCATGTACTCAGGTAGCTTTTCTAACAAGAATTCTCGAAATTCGCTAGTTTTGGGAGCAGATTGTTTTTCCAGGACAACATAAGCTACCAGACGCTGGTTACCGGATTCGTCACGAACCAGTACCACAGTGTCCCGCACCACTGGGTGTTGTTTCAGTGCCGTTTCTATTTCCCCAAGCTCAATGCGGTAGCCATGAATTTTGACTTGGTGGTCAATACGCCCCAGAAATTCAATGTTGCCATCAGGTAGGTAGCGAGCTAAATCCCCAGTTTTGTAAATTCTGGTGTTTTGGAAATTGCCTTCTACCTCCTCAAAAGATTGAAAAATAAACTTTTCGCTAGTCAAATCAGGTTCATTTAAATAGCCCCTGGCTACACCTGCACCACCAATATACAATTCTCCTGGTACGCCTATGGGTACTGGTTGCAGATAAGAGTCCAACAGATATATTTGTGTGTTACTAATTGGCTGCCCTAGAGGAACACTTTTAGAATGATAATTTGTTTGTCCTAGCTGGACTGGATAAGTCAGCACGCCAACAGTAGTTTCTGTTGGTCCATAATGATTAAAAACTAAGCATTCTGGCTCTAATTGCTGAATTTGCTCAATTAAATCCCAACGGCACGTTTCCCCACCCAGAATCAGGCGCTGCTTTGGTAATATGTGTTGGGCTTGAGAAGATGCCAGTAGGGCTGTCAGGTGAGAAGGGACAATTTTTAAACAGTCGATGGGATGGCGATGAAAATAGTCTGCTAATGCCTCTGGATTGGATGCTCTCTGTGATGACACTATATGCAGACATCCACCACTGCACAGACAAGGAAAAATTGTGGTGTTGCCTAAGTCAGCAGCAAAGGTGGTAATTGTCGCAAAGCTATTACACCCGGCAAGGTCTAGTCTATCTTTGATGGCATGAATATAGTTAAACAGTTGTTGATGTTCAACACCAACGCCTTTGGGCTTACCTGTAGAACCAGAAGTAAACAGGACATAGACTAAATTCTTCATTCCCACTTCACTAATCAGATTCTCCTGACTTTCTTGGGAAATGTTATGCCAGTCAGTGTCCAAAGATACTGTTTTTACAGGGTAATCTGGTAGCGTCTCAACTAACTGCTGCTGGGTCAATAGTATTAGAGGTTGGGCATTTTGTAACCTCACAGCTAAGGCTGGTTTCGGCAATGTCGGGTCTAGGGGTAGGTATGCTCCACCAGCTTTTAGTATAGCAAGGAGTCCGACTATTAATTCTAGTGATCGCTCGACAAATAACCCCACCAACACATCAGGACAAACTCCCAGTTTCTGTAAGTAATGAGCTAGTTGGTTAGCCTTAGTGTTAAGTTCAGCATAAGTAATTTGCTGGTCTTCAAAAACTACAGCAATTTTGTCTGGTGTCTGGTCTGCTTGTTGTTCAAATAAGTAGTGAATGCATTTATCTGGCGAATAGTCAGTTTGAGTTTGATTAAACTCAATTAATAATTGTTGTCGTTCAGCATGATTGAGGATTTCTAACTTGCCAATTGCCAATTCTGTTTGATTGATTACACTTTGCAACAAAGTCT
Organism: Nodularia chucula CCY0103; assembly: GCF_963923915.1. Classification (NCBI taxonomy): domain Bacteria; kingdom Bacillati; phylum Cyanobacteriota; class Cyanophyceae; order Nostocales; family Nodulariaceae; genus Nodularia; species Nodularia chucula. Next base: position 8,871 of record NZ_CAWUOL010000074.1, read on the forward strand.
GAAATTGTCTGGCTAAACGTTCAATAAGTTCTGAGTTCAATAAAGATGAATCGTAGTGAAAATCTAATGTTAAATAATCATCTCGACGCAGACAAGATAATTTAAGTTTAAATCTGTCAAAACAGACATGGTGCTGCAAAACTGAAAATGTGATTCCGCTCTGAGAATACTTTTCAGGATATTCTAAAAATTCAAAACTAAAAGGTAGAAATGCTGATTTTATGCTTTTGTTAGTGAAATTTAGTTGCTCCCAATCGAAATATTCTTGCCATTTGTAGGTATCATTGACTAATTTGTTGACTTGATTTATAACTTCACTAATTTGTAAATTATTTTCTAAATCACAAATTAACGGTAAATATTTAGCAAATAGCCCTATTGCTGATTCTAACTCTTCATATTTTCTCCCATCAAAAGCCTGACCGACAATAATCTTTGACTCTCCAGTCAGACGCGATAACATAATTTGCCAGCAAGCTAGTAACAATGTAGCAGTTGTAGTCTCCTGCTTCTGAGCTAAAGCTGCAATTTTAGCTCCTAAATCTGGATGAATATTTAAAGTTAAAGTTTGAGGGTCAAATATAGATTTTTGTGTAATTTTATTTTCAAAGGGCAGTTGTATCTTGAAAATGTTTTCAATATCTAGAAATTGCCAATATTCTACTCCTGTTTTGCTCTCATCATCGGCAATTATTTCATTTTGCCATTGAGCAATATCTGCATATTGTGTTGGTTCGTCAGTTAGTTCTTCATCATGACAAGATGCTGCATATAAATAGCTAATTTCCTCTGCTAATTTAAAGATAGTTGCAGTATCTGCACACAGAGATGGTAAGCTAATCAGCAATATAGACTTATCTAGGGACAGAGTTATTAAATATATGTCGCAAATTGGCTTCTGTTCAAAGTTAATAGGTAATTGCAGTACATCCTTAAAAAGCGCTGCAATTTTGGCATCTTGTTGTTCGGGATATAAATTGCTGAAGTCAGAATAATGAACTGATAATTTACTGTCATCAGCTATTACCTGAAGTGGAATTGTCATTCCAGGTAGGAAACAAAAGTTTGTCCGCAAAATTTCATGTCGATTGACAAGCTTTTCTAAGGTCGATTCTAAAATTTTGTGATTGAGATTTCCCTCAATTATCAGAGAAAATTGAGCGCGATAAGGTAGTGTAGAATCAAGTTGTTGTAAAGACCACAAATGCCTTTGTTGAGGCGAAAGCCGATAACCTTCAATAGTTTCCTGTTGCATTTTTCGCTCTCTAATTAATTATTATTACTAAAAGGCTCTGCCATACCTGCTAATACCTTTCGGGAACCTATGAACGGAGTGCGTCCATGACAAGTCAACATATTATCTAGTAACAATACATCTCCTGCTTGCCAGGGAAAATTAATCGCTTCTTGTTGATAAATTTCCCGAATACTATCTAATACAGAAGTTTCAATAGGTGAACCATCCCCATAATAAGCGTTACGTGGTAAATCTTCCTCTTTGAAACCAGCTAAAAGACCTTCTCGGACAGATGAATTTAAACTAGAAACATGAAACAGATGAGCTTGATTAAACCAGACCATTTCGTTGGTTTGAGGATGGGTAGAAACAGCCTGACAAATTTGGCGAGTTTTCAAACTATCTTGCTCATGCCATTCATATTCTATATCATTTGTGCGACAATAATCTTCTACTTCGGTTTTGCTATTAGTCTGAAAAACGTCTTGCCAGGGTAGGTCTAATTTCTTTCTATAGTTTCGCACATACATGACTTTTTTTTGTTGAAATTTTTCTCTAATGCTGGGATCGATGCGTTGAAAAACTTTACGACTATCGGCAATTGGTGTTTCTCCTCCTGCCTTTGCTGGTTGCACACAATGAAAGCAAATCTTCATTGGCCAGTTGCAAGAATATGACATTTCATTGTGTAGAGGAATAGACTCTTCAGCCGGATATTCAGTTGAAGTGTAGATTTTACCACTGACATGATGACGTGGTGTTGAACGATAAGAATATTCTAATAATGTTCCAGAAATAGCCTGAATAAACATCTCAAAATCTGCGGCTCCATTCACCTGGAAGTTGCGAAAAAGAATGCCTCCATGTTTGAGTAAATTTGTCTCAATCAACTGTTGATTATTTTTAGCCCAAGCGGCAAGATTTAATCCTTCTACTGTGGGTTTAACGATTAATGGTAATAACCTGCTTTCTAGACATTCTGTTTTGATTAATGCTTCTGGGGAAATGCTAACGACTTGCCGCTTAAAAGATCCTAATTTTTGGCTCATAGATTTGTCAAGTTCTGATTTTTTTATGGTCAGTTATCTAATTTAAATGAACTTAAATACCACTGATAGACTTGCGTTTAGTCATCTTGAGCTTTTGTCGAATAGCACTTTCTAGCTCTTGCTCTTTGATTATCTGTTGTTGTCTATTAGTTTCAGTCAGGATTTCTACGAGATTGCTTAATTTAATCTGGGGCTGTGCGGTAATTTGGACTAAAAGACTTTCAAAATCTTTAGCCATGCGAGCGATAGTAGTCTGTTCAAATAAGTCTACTCTGTAACCTATTGAGCCAATTAATCCCTCTTCACTCTCTGCTAACTCCAGCCTCAAATCATGCTTTGCTCTATCACTATGAATATTTAATGAAGTGATATTTAAATTTTCCAGTTCTAAGGATGGCATTGCCACATTTTGGAGGACAAACCACACTTGGAACAATGGATTGTAACTGGGATTTCGCTCAGGCTGCAACTCTTCTAGAAGTTTTTCAAATGGTAAGTCTTGGTGAGTGTAAGCTGTTAATGTATGGGAGCGTACCCGACCTAATAACTCGCGAAAACTAGGATTATCAGACAAATCAGTCCGCAAAACTAAGGTATTTACAAAAAATCCTATTAGTTCCTCCAGTTCTGCTCTAGTGCGATTGGCAATGGGTGAGCCGACGATAATATCTTCCTGCCCTGAATAGCAATAGAGTAAAGTCTTGAAAGCTGCGAGCAGAGTCATGAATAAAGTTACCCCTTCGCGGTTGCTGAGGTTTTTGATTTCCTCTGTGAGGGGCTTTGGTAGAGTGAAAGATTGGGTGGCACCCCGGAAAGTTCTGACTGCTGGTCGCGGTCTATCTGTCGGTAATTGCAGCAAGGGAGGAGCGCCGTTTAGTTGCTGTTTCCAGTAGGTCAACTGAGTTTTGAGGGTCTCTCCCTGTAAGTATTGACGCTGCCAAATCGCAAAGTCTGCATATTGGATGGGGAGTGCAGTCAGTAGAGAGGGCTGATTGGCAGCAAAAGCTTTGTAGAGTTCCCCTAGTTCTTGAATGAGGATGGTGACAGACCAAGCATCAGAAATAATGTGGTGCATGGTAACTAGCAAGACATTATCTTGATCATCCAGTTGCAGCAGCACACATCGTAGCAGGGGACTTTGGGTTAGTTCAAAAGGTCGATTAGCTTCATCTTGGGCTAATTTTTCCACCTCAGTTTCTCGTTCTGTCTGAGAGAGCGATTCTCTGAAAGAGACACTTCGTGAACGCAAATCTACTAATTCTAGGGTGAAACTTAAGGTGGGTTCAATTACCTGAAACGGTTGCCCATCTACTGCCACAAATCTAGTCCGCAAAACTTCATGACGGGATATCAGTTCATTGAAACTTTGTTCTAGTGCGGTGATGTTCAGTAAACCTGTGAGGCGCACTGCTGCCGGAATATTATATAACGAGTTATTAGGCTCCAATTTGTCCAGCAGCCAGAGGCGTTGTTGAGAAAAGGATAGGGGCAAATCTTGATCCCGTGAAACCGACTCCAGAGGCACAACTGTGAGTTCTGAACCAGATCTTGTGGCTGTCTCAATATGCTCTGCTAATCCGGCAATAGTTGGTGACTCGAACAAATAACGCAGTGGTATATCTATCTGAAAAACTTTGTGCAAGCGGGACATGACTTGAGTCGCCAGCAATGAATGCCCACCTAACTCAAAAAAGTTGTCGTGAATGCTAATTTGCTGGTTACCGAGAACCTGAGACCAGATACCAGCCAGTATTTCCTCCGTCGGGGTGCGCGGAGTGACCATCGTGGCGTTGATTGCCAGTTGTGCCTGAGCGGGCGCTGGCAGCGATCGCTTGTCTACTTTACCATTAATGGTCAAAGGCAAGGCATTGAGGATCACAAACATCGATGGCACCATATACTCTGGCAGCCTGGAGTGTAAATAGTTTTGCAGGTCACCAGCATGAGGAGTGACATCGATGGTAGGTACTACGTAAGCGACTAAGCGTTGATCACCTGGAACATCTTCGCGTACCATCGCCACTGTCTCTTGTACGGTTGGATGTTGAGCTAAAACTTTTTCTATCTCCCCTAATTCAATCCGAAAGCCCCTGATTTTTACCTGATCATCGACCCGACCTAGAAATTCTAGCTGTCCATCCGGGCGAAACCGAGCTAAGTCTCCCGTCTTGTACAACCGCGCTCCCGGTTCCTGGCTAAATGGGTGAGGAATAAATTTTTGTGCTGTCAGTTCCGGGCGATGCAAATATCCTCTTGCTAAACCTGCCCCTCCAATGTACAGTTCGCCGACTACTCCTATTACCACTGGCTGAAGAGCAGAATCCAGCAGGTAAATTTGAGTATTAGCAATGGGACGACCGATAGGTACAGAGTTAAATTCTTTGCTTCCTGGCGGAACTTGATAAATGCAGCAACCAACAACGGTTTCTGTCGGGCCGTATTCATTCACCAGTTGAGTTTCAGGAGCAAACTCTTGCCAGAAAGTCAGACTTTGTGCCTGGAGATTTTCACCACCGATGACGAAGGCTTTAGTTTTCCCTGCTGCTTGTGACGGCGATAATTGTTGCGAGAGTAACAACAGTTGAGACGGGGTAATTTTGACGAGACTCAAGTCGTGGGATTTTTGCAAAGCGGCGCTCAAAGACTCGATACTGAAGTCATCAGGAAGAAGTTCAACTGGCTGTCCTACGAGTAAAGGTGAAAATAAGCTGGTGATGGTTAAGTCAAATGCTAAAGATGAGTGAACGACTGTGCCTTTTCCTTGCTCGACTGCATAGGCTTGAGTACACCAAGCGAGGTAATTAACTAGCCCTCGATGGGGAATCAAGGTTCCTTTTGGTTGACCTGTAGAGCCAGAGGTGTAGATCACATAAGCAAGATTCTCAGATACTACTTTGCTAATGGGGTTTTCTTGGCTTTCAGACGCTATTTTCTGCCAATCACTGTCTAAGCACAGTACCAAAGCACTATGTTCCGGGAGAATTGCTAGCAACTTTTGCTGGGTTAACAGCACAGGCGATCGCGTATCGTTGAAGATAAATGCTAACCGCTCTCTCGGATAAGTGGGGTCTAAGGGAACATAGGCACCACCTGCTTTGAGAATACCCAACACTGCGATCATCATCTCAATAGAGCGATCGGTACAAATTCCCACCATCACTTCTGGCCCAACACCAATGTTTTGCAGGTAATGAGCGAGCTGATTTGCCTGTTGATTTAACTCGTGATAAGTCAGTTGTTGATTCTCGCAGATCACCGCAATGTGATCGGGGGTGCGTTCTACCTGGGACTCGAACCACTGGTGAATACAGGCGTAAGCTGGAACTGCGGTTTGAGTGTTGTTGAATTCAATCACCAGTTCCTGGCGCTCTATCGGACTGAGGATGTCAAACTGAGCGATCGCGCCAGCCGGATTGTCAGCTACACTGGCTAACAACATCTCAAATTGATTTGCTAAACGTTGAATTACATCTGGTGCAAAGACATTGGCATCATAATGTAATTCGGTGATGCAAGTTTCATCCCGGCATACACAAGCTAGTTTGACTGCAAACCGTTCGGTACAGCTATAGTGTTTGTTAATCGAGAATGAAACATCACTCGTTGCCTGACAAGTGGAGAAAGATACAAATTCAAAGCACAGAGGAAAGAATGATAAGTTTGGGTCTTGGCCATTTCCTGCTGAAAAATGTTCCCAACTAAATTGGGCTTGTGCTGCGTATAGTTCGTCTGTGGCCTCTGTTACCTTTGTTAATAGGTGATCAAACCGATAATTTTCTTCTAGATGACAAGAAAAAGGTAAATATTTAACTAACAATCCCAGAGAATTTTGCAATTCTTCATGGTTGCGACCATCACAAGCCAAGCCGATGAGCAAGTTTGATTGTGGAGCCAATCGCCAAAGAAGAATCTGCCAGCAAGTCAAGAAAACAACAGAAACTGAAGTTTGATATTGCTGCGCGATCATTTCTATCTTGGCTACCAGTTCCTGAGCGATTTGCTGAGTTATGAACTGGGGATGAAATTCCCTGCTACTCTCAGTCCGATTGGCAAAAGGAAGCATGACATCGCCAATATGAGATAAATCTAACTGATGCCAATATTCCAGTTCTGCTTCCGGTTCTTCTAACTCTAGTATTTCATTTTGCCATTGAGCAATATCCACATATTGCAGGGGTTCATCAGTTAGTTCCTCACCTTGCAAGCAAGCTGCATAAGCACGGCTGAGTTCTTGGACAAAATTATTTAGGGTGCCGACATCTCCGCATAGTGAAGGTAAACTAATCAACAAAACGTGCTGGTTTGACGGCATTGCTACTAGTTGGAGTTGTAACAATGGCCCTTGCTTCCAGTCAAAATTATCCTGGATGGCTAAGTGAAATAGGTTATCTAACTCTACTGCGAAAGATTCTGGATTAGTTAAATTATGCTCGGTGAGCGAGTAGAAAGAATTTTCCTGAATTACCTGAATGGGAACTTTAAATCCTTTAGGACAGTAAAAAGTTGTTCTGAGAATTTCATGACGATTAATAACTTTTAATAATGCCTGTTTTAATATTTCTAATTGCAAATTTCCTGCTAAATTTACCCTGCAAACACAATTATAAGTTTTGCTGTTTGGCTGTAATAACCACAGCCGTTTTTGTTGTGGAGAAAGTTTAAATCCTTGTATTTGTTCCTGCATTGATTCCCCCAAAGTTTGCCAAGAAAAAGCTAGATCTGCAGCAATAATAGCTACTCACTTGTTAATTTCGTCAAAATTCATCAGTTCGCCCATCGCTACTAAAAGTTTCCGTTTGCCGCTAAAAGGATTACGTCCGTGAGCCGTCAACAGGTTGTCTAGCATTAATAAATCTCCTGTTTGCCAGGGAAATGTTTCTTCTAATTCCTGATAGATGCCACAGATTTCTTCCATAATAGAATCTTCAATCACAGAGCCATCACCGTAGTAGCAATTGCGAGGTAAATCTTCTTCTGGAAATAATGATAATAAAGAGTCTCGTGTTTCCTGATCCAAGCATGATATGTGCCAATGTTGCGCTTGAGTAAACCAGCACATTTCGCCAGTTTGAGGATGCCTAACAACTGCGGGACGGACGGAACGCGTTCTCAATCCTCCATGATTTTTCCATGTAAAATTCATCAAATTTTGTCTACAAATAGCCTCTACTTCTGCTTGATTATGGGTTTGAAATACTGTCTGCCAATCAAGTCCAAGACCCGATTCGTAATTTCGCTGATACATCACTTTCTTTTCCATGAATTGTTCCCTAATTTTTGGGTTGATTCGCTGAAAAACTTGGCGGCTATCAACAATTGGGGTTTCTCCTCCTTGCTGTGCGGGTTGCTGACAGCCAAAAAATATTTTTCGAGGCCAACGATGGTTAAATGAGTTTTCGTTATGCCACAAAAGCTGTTTTTCAGGTGGATAAAATACTGGTGTATAAACTTTACCGCTAATTGTGGCACGAGGATGTTCACCATTTTCATTAAATAATTCTGGGCATAAACGCAGACAAACTTGTTCAAATGCTAAAGCATTGTCCAAGTTAAATCCCCGAAATAAGATAGCACCATGCCTGACTAAGGCTGTTTCTATTAAATCCTGATTGTCTGCTAGCCAATCTGCTAAATCTAACTCTACGATCGCTGGTTTCATGACTAGAGGTAAGGTTTTTCCAGGCTGGAGGAATTCTGTGGCAATTAATTTACTTTGTAGTAAGTTAACTGATTTACGCCTGATATTGCCTAATGTCTTCAAACTAGAGTTTTTAGTGGTTAATTTTTTCATCGTCATATTGCTTTTCTGCTGGGGCAATAATAGTTTGGCGTTGAGCTTTTTGTAGTTGGTGGCGATGAATTTCTTGTCGCTGTTTTGTTTGTATATCTCGTTGTTGTTTATCTGCTTGATGCAGCATATCTTTGATCTCTGTAAGTTTGACTTCTGGCTGACGAGTAACCAGATACAAAGTATTTGTAAACTGCTTTAATATGCGGGTGATACTCCCCTTACTAAACAGGTCTGTGCTGTACTCCACTATGCCTGTGATTCCTTGGTCTGTTTTTGATAAAATTAGGCTTAAATCTAATTTGGTCGTGTTGGTGTTGCTATCAAATTCAAAGGGAATGACACTCAAGCCTGAAAACTCTAGAGGCTGTGTCGGAACATTGAGGACTATCTTGACTTGAAACAAAGGCGCACTATTCAACTCACGCTCTGGTTTGAGAACTTCTACAAGCTTGTTAAATGGGAAGTCTTCACAGGCATAAGCTCCTAAAGTCACTTCACGAACGCGACTTAGCAATTCTCGAAAGGTAGGATTACCGTCAAGTGGAGTACGTAGTACCAGTTGGTTGACAAAAAATCCAATAATTCCCTCTATTTCTTTGCGGTTGCGATTAGCAACATCGGTGCCGATCACAATGTCATCTTGACCAGTGTAATAATGTAGTGTGGCTTTGAAGGCTGCTACCAAGGTCATAAATAAGGTAACGCCCTGTTGACGACTCAATGCCTCCAGCTTTTCCATCAAAGTTTTTGGTAGTTGCAGAGGTTGTTCATTACCTCGATGGGTTGGAGTGGCTGGGCGCGATCGCTCTGTCGGTAGTTTCAGCACCGGGATATTGGCAAGTTGTTGTTGCCAGTAAGCCAGTTGTGCTTCCCAAATTTCACCTTGCAACCACTGTCGCTGCCAAATTGCGAAGTCTGCATACTGGATAGCAAGGTCAGTTAGTGGCGATGGTTTTCCGGTAGAAAAGGCATCGTAAAGCACTGCTAACTCTTGCACCATAATGTCTTTTGACCAACCATCTGAGACAATGTGGTGCATGACAAACACTATTAAATAATCGTCTGTATCTAGGTGCATTAACTGAACTCGCAGCAACGGGCCTTGCTCTAAGTTGAAGGGTTTTTGGGCTGCTGCATTTGCCAGTCGCCTCGCCTCGGTTTGGCGTTCGTGTTCTGGGAGTGATCGCAAGTCAATTTTTGTTAATGTCAATTTTGAAACTGGGGCAATTACCTGAATGGGTTGTCCTGCGGCTATGGTGAAGGTCGTCCGTAAGACTTCATGGCGTTGTCCAATTTCATGCAAACTCTGCTCAAGGGCGGTTAATTGGAGCGCTCCCCGCAAGCGCACGGCAGCAGGAACATTATACGCGGGATTATCTGGGTCTAATTGGTAAAGAAACCATAAACGTTGCTGTGCGAACGATAAGGGCAGGTTTTCATCCCGCGACACACGCTTGATTGGTAAAGCCTTCAAACCAGAAGCACCAAATTTCATTGCTGCTTCTATGCATTTGGCTAACTTTTCTACTGTAGGAAATTCAAACAAACAGCGTAATGGTAGTTCTACATTAAAGGTTGTGCATAGTCGAGAAAGAAGTTGAATGGCTAATAGCGAATTGCCTCCTAGATCAAACAAGTTGTCGTCAATATCCACCTGCTCAATCTGCAATACTTCAGCCCAAATTCCTACTAACACTTCCTCGATTTGCGTACGGGGTATGCCGAAGGTTTTTTCTGCATGGGGTCGAGTTAATTCCGGCGGCGGTAACATCTGGTAGTTAATTTTGCCATTGGGTGTCAAGGGCAGAACCTTGATCTGCATGAAAATAGATGGCACCATGTACTCAGGCAGCAGTTCTAACAAAAAGCCGCGCAACTCCTGAGTTGTGGGATTCAATTGAGATTTGGGTACCACATAAGCGACTAGCCGCTTGTTGCCCAGTTCATCTTCCCATGCTATGACTACGCTTTCATTGACAGCAGAGTGTTTCATCAATGAAGCGGCAATTTCCCCTAATTCAATGCGAAAGCCATGAATTTTTACTTGGTGGTCAACTCGTCCGAGAAATTCAATGTTGCCATCGCTGAGGTAACGTACTAAATCTCCAGTTTTGTATAGTTTCTTTCCAGGAATAAAAGGATGATGAATAAATTTCTCGGCAGTTAAATCTGGTTGGTTTAAATAACCTCGTGCTAAAGCAGCACCACCAATGTGCAGTTCTCCAGGTACTCCCATCGGGACTAATTGCCCCAGAGAGTCGAGTAAGTAGATTTGGGTGTTAGCCAGTGGACGACCAATAGGAACTGTTTGATATTCCTGGCTTGTTGCTTCCTGGCTAACTGTGAAGGTTGTCACCCCCACAGTGGTTTCGGTGGGGCCATAGTGGTTAATAATCTGACACTCTGGTGCTAACTGCCGAATTTGCTCAATCAAATTCCAACTGCTGGCTTCACCTCCTAGCACTAATCGCTGGCGGGGGAGAATTGCTTTATTTGTCTGTGATGTTAGCAGCGCCTTCAGGTGTGAAGGGACAATTTTGAGGCAGTCGATGGGATGATGGTAAAAGTAATCTGCTAAAGCTTGAGGATCAGAAGCGCGATCGCTAGAAATCAGATGCAGACATCCACCACGACACAGGGCAGGAAATATCACTGTGTTGCCTAAGTCTGCGGCAAAGGTGGAGACAGTGGCAAAACTCGCATCAGCAGGGAGATTCAAGATTTCTTGGATGTTGTACAGATAGTTAAGTAATTGCTGATGCTCAACAACAACTCCTTTGGGAACACCTGTAGAGCCAGAAGTGTAGATGACATACACTGAGTTGTCAGGTCTAACTTGGCTAATCAGATTACCGCTAGCTTCTTGATTAATAACTTCCCAATCGCTATCTAGGCTGATAATTTTGGCTGTGCATTCGGAAAAACGGTCAACTAACTGCTGTTGTGTTAGTAGTATGGGTACTTGGGCATCCTGCGATCGCCAAGCCATACCAGAAGTTGGTAAGCTGGGGTCTAATGGTAGGTAAGCTCCACCTGCTTTAAGGATACCAAGCAATCCGACGATCATTTCTAGCGATCGCTCTAGGCACAACCCAACTACCACTTCTGGTTTCACTCCCAGTTTGTGTAAGTAATGAGCTAGTTGATTGGCTTTGTGGTTTAGCTGTGCATAGGTTAGTTGTTGGTCTTCAAAAACAACGGCAATCTGATCTGGTGTTTTTTCTACCTGTTCTGCAAACAGTTGGTGAATGCACCGATCTGTTGGATAATCAATCTGGGCTTGGTTAAAATTTAGCAGTTGTTGGCGATCGCTTTGGCTGAGAATTTCTAATTGACTAATTTTCTGTGTTGGGTTAGTGGTTACACTCGTTAATAAAGTTTGAAATTGTCCGGCTAGACGCTCAATAGTATCTTGGGAAAAATAATTAATATCGTAGTAGAAATCTGCTATTAAAGAGTTCTCATTTTGAGTACAAGTTAGTTTCAGTTTAAATGGTTCAATACAACTATAGTATTTGTCTAGCGAAAATGAAACATCCTTAGCAAATATTTTTTCGGTTAATTGTTCAAACTCAAAACCAATGGGAAATGCTAAATCATTGTCATTTTCTAAAGATTCGGAAACGAAATAATCTTGCCATTCGGTGGTATCGTCTAAAGTCTGTTTAACATTCTCTAAAAGTTTTCCTAAATTCAAGTCTGGTGTCAAATAACTTTTAATTGGTATCCAGGTTGCAAGTAATCCTAGTACCTCATCCAATTCTTCATATTGTCTGAGATTACAGCCCATGCCAATGATAATATTGGATTCTCCTGTAAGTCGCCAAATCAGCGTTTGCCAACAAACTAATAATATGACAGCAGTGGAAGTATCATACTTTTGAGCTAATATTGCAATCTTTTCTGTCAGTTCAAAATTGCTCTTGAATTGATAACAATCAACTTCAAGTTTTGATTGATTTAAGAGCTTTTTCTCAAAAGGTAATATGAAAGTAGCCAGTGTAGAAAATTTTTGCTCATCCCAGTAATTTTTAGCTTTTTCTGCATCCTCATCTACAAGTAATTGGTTGTGCCATTCTGAAAATTGAATAAATTGTACTGGATGCTCATTTAATTCCTGGTTTTCTAAGCAATTAGAATAAGAACTACTAATTTCACGAACTAAATTTTTAATTGTTTGTATATCTGCCACAAGTGCAGGTAATGAGATCAGCAAAGTATGTAAACTTGGTGAAAACTTAAGTAAATATAAACGATATATTAAACCTTGCTCCAGGTCAAAACCGATATGTCTATCTTGCTGAAACAATTCTTCAATTTTCCAGAAATATTCCTGTTCACTACAGGAACTTAAATCTATCTCTTGCCATACAGGCAAAGTAACACTACTATCTGAGACAACCATGACAGGGTACTTTCTACTAGGCAATTGACAAAAACTTGTCCGCAAAATCTCATGTCGATTGACTACTGTTTGTAATACTTTTTTGAAAATATCTACTTGGAAATTTCCTTCTATCAGAATAGCACCTTGAGTTAGATATGCAGAACTATTTTGTTGTAATAACCAAAGATGTTTTTGATGGGGAGAAAGCCGAAAACCTTTAGCCGTGGGATTTATCATTTAATTACTCCTTCTCTTTTACATATAAAACATTTTCACTTTGAACCATTTCCCCCATTGCTACCATAATCTTACGTTGCCCTAGATATGGATAACGTCCATGTGCAGCGAGCATATTATCTAGCATTAAAACATCTCTTTTCTGCCAAGAGAAGCTGGTTGTACACTGTTGATAAATTTCATTAATCTCTGTAATCACTGATTCTTCTATAGGAGTTCCGTCACCGTAATAAACATTGCGTGGCAACTCTTCATCTTTATACAAAGATAATAAAGATTTTCTCACTTTTGCGTCTAAATATGATATGTGATGCAACTGTATTTGATTGAAAAATACTTTCTCGCCAGTCTTAGGATGTACTGCTAAAGCTGGACGAATTTGGCGAGTAACTAAACTATCATTATTGTACCATTTAAAATCAATTTTAGCTTGATCACAGTAATTTTCTACTGCCAATTTATCATCAGTTTGGAAGAATTCTTGCCAACTGACATCAAGATCACCAGTATAGTGGCGAACATAAAGTAACTGTTTTTCAATCAATCTATCTCGGAGCTTTGGATTGAGTTTTTGGTAAGCTTGGCGACAGTCTACAATTGGTGTTTCTCCACCTTGTTCAGATGGTTGTAAACAGCAAAACCAAATCTTTAAAGGGAACTGATGCGAGTGAGAGCTTTCATTATGAAAGAGGATGGCTTTATCAGAGGGATAAGGGGTAGAACCATAGACTTTACTTCCTTTCACCTTACGAGGCAAGTCTCCATATTCTCCAAACAAATCTGGATAAATTGCCTGGGCAAAACTTTGAAATTTAAATTCAGAATTAACATCAAAGCCTCTAAATAAAATAGCTCCATGTTTGAGTAATTCTATTTCTATAAATTCCCGATTATTTTGCACCCAATTCACTAAATTGATTTCATCATAGTTAGGCTGAATTACTAAAGGCAATGTTTGCCCTGGTTGAAAATGATCAATTTTAATTAATTTTTCTGGTAATAAACTGATGGACTTGGGAGAAACGCTCATAAATTTTTCCCGTTTGAATGCTTTGCGCTCTTTTTTTTGCATGGCTTGTTGTTTACTTTCACTGTCAGTCAGCATTTGTAGATTGTTAATTTGGGTATCAGGTTGCGCCACAATACTGTTAAGTAGCATTTTAAAATGCTCCGTCATGCAACTAATAATTTTCTCATCAAACAAATCAGCATTATATTGCCATTCACCTAATATTTCCTCTTCTGTTTCTGTCAAAAATAGCGCTAGATCAAATTTAGCAATTTTATTTTCAACTTCTAACAGATGTAATGTCAGCCCTGGCAATTCTAAGGGGGGCATGGGAGTATTTTGGAGAACAAACAACACCTGAAACAGTGGCGAAGTGTTATTTAAATTGCGCTCAGGTTTTAATGCCTTCACCAACTCATCGAAGGGTAAATCTTGATGAGCATAAGCTCCTAATAAACAAGAACGTACTTGTTTAAGTAATTCCCGGAAACTAGGGTTATCGCCAAGGTAGGTGCGTAAAACCAGCAAATTAACAAAAAACCCAATTAACGGTTCTACCTCAGCCCGGTTACGGTTAGCAATGTCAGTGCCTACAACGATGTCATCTTGATTGGTGTAACGTTGCAGCAACACTTTAAAACCTGCCAGCAGAGTCATGAACAAAGTTACACCTTCTTGACGTGAAAGTGCTTGGAGTGCTTTGGAGTTCTGAGAGGAAATGACGAAAGAGAAAGTTTTACCGGAATTTGTTTTCACTTCCGAACGTGGACGAATTGTTGGTAATTGCAGGACGGGTAAATTACTACCCAATTGCTTTTTCCAGTAGGCGAGTTGGCCTTGAAGAACCTCACCCTGCAACCATTGTCGTTGCCACACGGCAAAGTCTACATATTGGATGGGCAATTCTGGGAGTGAAGCGGGTTTTCCAGCACAGAAAGCCGTATAAAGTGATGAAAGTTCTTGAACAAACACACCTATTGACCATCCATCAGAGATGATATGGTGCATCGTTAGAAGTAATATCTGTTCTTGTTCATCAAGACGTAATAGTTTGACTCTCAGTAGGTAATCGCTGCTAATGTCAAATGGTTGTCGCACTTCTTGTGCAGTCTGTTGTTTAATTTCGACTTCTTGCTGGTCTAAAGGTAGCTTGCTAATATCGATGGTTGGTAACATTAAGGGCTTTGCTTCAGAGATTACAACTACTGCTTTCCCTGCAACTGTCTGGAAATTGGTTCTTAATACTTCATGGCGGCGTACAATTTCGTTGAAGCTTTGTTGTAATGCGTTCAAATTTAATTCTCCTTGGAGACGCACTGCCGCAGGGATGTTGCAGAAAGGGCTATCTGGTTCTAATTGAGCTAAAAACCATAAACGTTGTTGAGCAAATGATAAAGGTAAGTGTGGCAAGGGAGTAATTCTCTCAATATTTATCCGCTCAACTCCTAAGCCTACCTGAATTGCATTTTCAATTTCTTTTGCTAACCCAGCAATTGTTGGTTTTTCAAACAAGCAACGTAAAGGAAGTTCTACTGAAAACACTTGTCGAATTTGGGACATGACGCGAGTGGCGATCAATGAGTGACCACCTAATTCAAAGAAGTTATCATGAATACCTACTTTGTCAAGTTTGAGTATTTCTGCCCAAATTCCTACTAATAAATTTTCTATTGGTGTGGTATGTGGAACATAATCGGATGATGATAGTTGTGTTAATTCTGGTGCTGGCAGTGCTTTGCGGTCAATTTTGCCATTGGGTGTCAGCGATAGTGCTTCCAATATGACAACAGCTGCTGGCACCATGTAGTTTGGTAACTTTGATTCCAGGAAGCTCCGTAGTTCACTAATCCTCAGTTTTTGTTCTTGTTGTGGGACTACATAGGCGACTAAAGTTTGAGAATCTACTAAATCTGAGCGGACTACAACTACAGTTTCTCTCACTGCGGGATATTGAGTGATTAAAGCTTCAATTTCTCCTAGTTCAATTCGGAAACCACGTATCTTAACCTGATTGTCAATGCGACCAATATATTCTATTTCTCCATTCGGTAGATATCGGGCTAGGTCTCCTGTTTTGTATAGACGTGTCCCTAATTTATTGCTAAAGGAAAAGGGATTTGGGATGAATTTTTCAGCAGTCAGGTCAGAACGGTTTAAGTAACCGCGTGCTAGCCCTTCGCCTCCGATGTATAGTTCACCTGATACACCTACAGGAACAGGTTGTAAGTGTCTATCTAATATGTAAAGTTGGGTATTAGCAATTGGATTACCGATAAAAATGGCACCTGATAAAGAAGTTTCTGGTGATACTTCATATACACAACATCCCACAACAGTCTCTGTTGGACCATATTCGTTAATTATTTTGGTGTTGGGTGCATAAGTTCGCCATTTTGAAAGGTTCTTACCGTACAAAGCTTCTCCACCGATAATCAAAGCTCTGGTTTGGTCTGCCATCTCCTCATTGGGTAATAACTCATTAAAGATTTCCAAATGAGCTGGAGTAATTTTAATGAGACTAAAATCATTATTGGAACGCAAAACTGTATTAAGAGCTTCTATTTCATTTTCTGTAGGAAGAAGAACGATTTTTTTACCCACTATTAAGGGAGAAAACAAGCTTGTAATTGTGGCATCAAAGCTGATTGATGAATTAACAGGTGCGCCACAACCATCTATGACTGGATACGACTTCTTGCACCATGTGAGATAATTAACCAGTCCTTGATGAGGAATCATTGTTCCCTTTGGTTTTCCGGTAGAACCTGATGTATAAATTACATAAGCTAAGTTCAAGGATGTTAAACTACTTGAGAGATTATTTTCAATTTCTTGTGATATCACCCACCAATTTGTATCAAGATAAACTACATCTATGTCACACTGAGGAAGTTTATCTACTAGCTTCTTGTGAGTTAACAAAACTGGCGCTTGAGTATCTTCTAGTATAAATTTTAATCGTTCTTGGGGATAGGCTGGATCTAGTGGAATGTATGCACCGCCTGCTTTGAGGATGGCTAACAGTCCGATAATCATATCAAGCGATCGCTCTACACAAATCCCGACTAATACCTCTGGTTCGACTCCTAGCTTTTGTAAATAATGCGCCAATTGATTGGCTCTAGCATTTAGCTCCCCATAAGTTAGCTGTTCATTTTCAAACACTACAGCAACGGCATCAGGTGTTTTTTCTACCTGCGTTTCAAATAACTGATGAATACATTGCTGTTGAGGATATTCAACTTCTGTATTATTCCACTCTACAAGCAACTGATGCCGTTCAGTTTCCGTTAAGAGCGACAATTGACAAAGGCGCTGCTGTGGATTATTAACCATACCCTCTAGCAAAGTCTGCAAATGTCCTAGCATTCGGGTAACGGTATCGGAGCGATCGCGATCATCGTAACTAATCTTGAGTAATAACTCCTTACCTGGAATCACAGTTAGAGTTACAGGATAGTTAGTTCTTTCAAAGTCGTGAAATTTTTCTATTTCAAAATTTATATCCCTCTCTTGCACCGAAGGATCTACAGGATAATTCTCAAAAACTAATATATTATCGAACAGAGCCAAACCTTTAGGAACTTCACTCCATCCTTGGAT